>NZ_AMFQ01000135.1:0-3277 GCF_000335555.1 Acinetobacter sp. WC-743
CTATTTGGCAAATGATAAGTAAGACACCAGGTTTTACTCCTAAAGACATTGCCCAAGTAATAGGGGATTCGCATAACACAGTTTGCAATTACGCAAATATCAATATGCCAAATCACTTACCAAGCATAAAAAAACTGGAAGCAATTCTGTATTACACGCAAAACCCAGCTTTATTAAAAATTTGGGCGCATGAGCTTGGTTATGCATTGCTACCTGTGGAGGGTGATCGTAGTAAACACCATGAGCTTTCTATCTTTGAAGCAATGATGCAGCACAACATCAAATCAGGAAAAGCAAACAAAGTTGTTTATGACGCTTATGAAGATGGTGTTGTAACACCTCAAGAATATGAAGAGATACACCAACTCACACAGAATTTAATTGAATTGGCGACTGCTGTAGACCAAGCGGCACTAAAGCAAATGAAAAAATTTACATCAGGTGCAGAAATAGAAAAAGCCTGATTTCGTGGATCAGGCTTTTTGTAATTCAAACACTTGCAAGGATTGAATATGAAAACGAATTTAGCACAGCAGAATCAAATAGACAACTTTGACTCAAATTATGAAATGGGTGACTTGATTGTAAAAAAATCAGGAGATGATGACACGCTCTATTGTTTTGCAATCTATAGCGAGTCAGTTTTTGGTTGTTGTTACATAGGGGAACCATATGCCGAAGATGGTGAGATGGTCGATGTCAATGAGATTCGCGCCGCAACAACAGCAGAAATCCAAGCCAAACGCCGCTTAACCGAAGCCGAACAAGCTCTCGCGGAGGTTTCATGACTACAAATCAATACTTCCAAAAGGCACCTGAGCATAAACAGATCCAGTGGATTCAATCCTGGTATGAGCCTGCTTTGAAATCACTAAATGTGATTTTAGATGTTCGCCGTGCGAATTTGCGCAAAATTAAGCGTGATGAATCAAATGCTGCAGTAACACGAGATGAGTTCATAGAAATTCTTACGACAGAGCACCGTATAACCATTTATCAGGCTGGTGAAATTATCTCGAGTTTATTGCGTGCTGGCAAAATTTTAATGTTTGGTCGTTTCATTCAGATGACTGACGAGGTGGGTGAAGCATGACAAATATGAATCACCCATTAATTAGATACCACGGTGGTAAGTTTCGCATTGCTGATTGGATTATCTCAAAGTTTCCTGTACATAAAACTTACGTTGAGCCGTTCGGTGGTGGAGCATCAGTTTTGATGTGTAAGCCTCAAAGTAATATTGAAGTTTATAACGATATAGATAGCGATGTAGTTAATTTATTTCGTGTGCTTCGTAATACTGAACAATGTGAGCAGCTCAAACAATTAGTACATCTGACACCATTTTCCCGGGATGAATTTCATCTCGCGTATGAAGAAACAGAATGTCCAGTTGAGAAAGCTAGACGGATGATTGTAAGAGCACAAATGGGTTTTGGTAGTGCGGGTGCTACTAAAGGTCATACGGGATTCAGGTTGGCGGGTGGACGCCAAAAAAATTACGAAATCAATTTATGGGATCAGTACCCTCAGCGAATTGCCAAATGCGCAGAACGACTAAAACAATGTGTGATAGAAAATCAGGATGCATCAAAAATTATCAGTTTATATGATGCTGATGACACATTATTTTTTGTACATCCACCATATGTAAGAAGTACCAGAACAGCAAATGTTGTGGCTTATCGTCATGAAATGACAGATTCAGATCATGAAATTTTATTAGATCAACTCGTTAATGTGAAAGGTTCGGTAATTATTACAGGTTACGAACATGACATTTACAACGACAAATTATCTAAATGGACAAAATTCACTAAATCTGTGCAGGCATCTGGACGGCTTGGTGGTGTAACACGCCAAGAGTGTCTATGGATTTCCCCAAAAGCGCAATATCAAGATTTATTTGGAGGGCAATATGAGTAAATTTGTGCCCAATTCGTTTATGGTGGCGAACGCATTTGTAGACGAAGCTATGTACAAGATAAGCGATGCATCTGTAAAAATTTATCTATTGATCATTCGTAAAACACGTGGATGGACCAAGGAAAGTGATGCACTTTCTTTGCGTCAGTTGGAAAGTTTATCTAAGAAAAGCCGACCTACCGTCATTAAGTGCTTAACTGAACTTGAAGAAGTTGGTTTGATCAAAAAACATCATCAATCAAAATATGGGAATGTTTTCTCTCCAGTTGATAATTACGATATTGGAGAGTTAATTAAATTTCCATCTAAAAAGGTATTGGTTAAGGCGCTTATTTTGTTCAAAAAAGAGATGGTTAAAAATTTTAACCACTTTGGATATGGAGAAAAAATAGCTCAAAAACCAGTCGATTTTTACTTAAATATTGGTGGTAAAAAACCTTTACTGGTTAAAAATTTTTACCACCTTAAAACTGTGGATAACTTCCCAATGTGGTCAAATTTTTTTACCACTAAAAATGGCAAGTGGTTAAATATTTTTACCGCAGGTGGTAAAGAATTTTTACCGCAAGTGGTAAAGAATTTTAACCCACAAAGTAACACTATCAAAAGACACTATCAAAATAAAAAAAATTGGCTTTCTTTTGAAAAATTAGAATCGAAAATTATTTCTCTCAATAACTCGGTTGATACTGGCGATATTTTGAACGCTTCATGGTTTAAACATGAATTAGAGAAATTCGAACTCTACAACGCTGGAAGAGATCACTCAGATGATTTGATGATTTGTTTCTTTGCTGAATGGCTGATCAAAGTTTATTTGAGAACTCAAAAACAAAATGTATTGAAATCAAAAGCCCTATCACCTAGCGAAAGCAATCCTGATTTCCTAGTTTTTTCATCCCCTAATCAGCTGTACATGTTCGCTAACAAACTTGCTCACCATCCTGAAGTTATGAGCAAGTACAGCTCTGCAGGTGAGTCATACGAAAATTTAGCGGGTCGCATTGCTGCAAAACTATCAGATCCAACAGAACGTCAAAATTGGAAATCATATCTTGCTGACGTAGGTTTTAAACCTAAGGGTAAAGGTGTTTCGATATGAAATACGGATCTGTTTGCTCAGGCATTGAAGCTGCTACAGTTGCATGGCATGAGCTCGGTTGGAAGCCTGTCTGGTTTGCAGAAATAGAAAAATTTCCAAGCCAAGTCTTGGCACATCACTATCCCGATATTCCCAATCTTGGTGATATGACCACCATTGCTGAAAAAGTTAAAAGTTATGAAGTAGAAGCACCCGATATATTGGTTGGAGGAACCCCATGCCAAGCATTTTCTGTAGCCGGGTTAAGAA
>NZ_AMFQ01000136.1:0-313 GCF_000335555.1 Acinetobacter sp. WC-743
CAATCCTGTTGATATCGTATCAACCAATACACCTAGTTTTTGATAGTTGGCGACTTTGTCATTGTAAGCATTCAATTGGGTTTGCTCTTGCTCACTTAAGCCCAAGCCTTGTTTTTGTTTGTCTATAATCGATTGATTTTCTTTCTTCGCGTCATCAATCTTCTTATTAATCTCTGCTTTTGCTTCTTGACGATTTGCATCGAAGTTCTTCGTCACTTCCATCTGCATGATCCTAGCCAAAGTAATGGACACACTGTCCCTCTGAAGATAATGTAACGTTAACTTTGGAGATGTACACATGGCTAAACGCTTT
>NZ_AMFQ01000137.1:0-203 GCF_000335555.1 Acinetobacter sp. WC-743
ATCGCCAGTGCTCAGTACTGACCATCATGTAGCTTTTATCGCTTTAGCGCCTTAACTTATTTAAGTGGCGTAACTTACACAACTTACGCATCCTATTTAAGTGATGTAAGTTATAGTATTCCGTGTCAGGAATCTGTCTACTTATCAGCGTCCGCGGAACTGCAGGATTTCTGGCTTTGTTGTTCGCAACGAGGGCTAATTCT
>NZ_AMFQ01000138.1:0-11712 GCF_000335555.1 Acinetobacter sp. WC-743
TGATCATTAAGAGAATATGAAGAACAACTTGTGTGGATTTTTACTGATTGATTGATCGAAATATTATCATTGATTGTTGGTTTAAATTACTCGAAGTTTATTTGAGAGAATTTGTCAGTAATTGATGAGCCAGAATTGTGACCTTAAGTCACTAATGATTTTAACTGAAGAGTTTGATCATGGCTCAGATTGAACGCTGGCGGCAGGCTTAACACATGCAAGTCGAGCGGGGGAGATTGCTTCGGTAATTGACCTAGCGGCGGACGGGTGAGTAATACTTAGGAATCTGCCTATTAATGGGGGACAACATCTCGAAAGGGATGCTAATACCGCATACGCCCTACGGGGGAAAGCAGGGGATCACTTGTGACCTTGCGTTAATAGATGAGCCTAAGTCGGATTAGCTAGTTGGTGGGGTAAAGGCCTACCAAGGCGACGATCTGTAGCGGGTCTGAGAGGATGATCCGCCACACTGGGACTGAGACACGGCCCAGACTCCTACGGGAGGCAGCAGTGGGGAATATTGGACAATGGGGGGAACCCTGATCCAGCCATGCCGCGTGTGTGAAGAAGGCCTTATGGTTGTAAAGCACTTTAAGCGAGGAGGAGGCTCTTTTGGTTAATACCCAAGATGAGTGGACGTTACTCGCAGAATAAGCACCGGCTAACTCTGTGCCAGCAGCCGCGGTAATACAGAGGGTGCGAGCGTTAATCGGATTTACTGGGCGTAAAGCGTGCGTAGGCGGCTTTTTAAGTCGGATGTGAAATCCCCGAGCTTAACTTGGGAATTGCATTCGATACTGGGAGCTAGAGTATGGGAGAGGATGGTAGAATTCCAGGTGTAGCGGTGAAATGCGTAGAGATCTGGAGGAATACCGATGGCGAAGGCAGCCATCTGGCCTAATACTGACGCTGAGGTACGAAAGCATGGGGAGCAAACAGGATTAGATACCCTGGTAGTCCATGCCGTAAACGATGTCTACTAGCCGTTGGGGTCTTTGAGACTTTAGTGGCGCAGCTAACGCGATAAGTAGACCGCCTGGGGAGTACGGTCGCAAGACTAAAACTCAAATGAATTGACGGGGGCCCGCACAAGCGGTGGAGCATGTGGTTTAATTCGATGCAACGCGAAGAACCTTACCTGGTCTTGACATAGTAAGAACTTTCCAGAGATGGATTGGTGCCTTCGGGAACTTACATACAGGTGCTGCATGGCTGTCGTCAGCTCGTGTCGTGAGATGTTGGGTTAAGTCCCGCAACGAGCGCAACCCTTTTCCTTACTTGCCAGCATTTCGGATGGGAACTTTAAGGATACTGCCAGTGACAAACTGGAGGAAGGCGGGGACGACGTCAAGTCATCATGGCCCTTACGACCAGGGCTACACACGTGCTACAATGGTCGGTACAAAGGGTTGCTACCTAGCGATAGGATGCTAATCTCAAAAAGCCGATCGTAGTCCGGATTGGAGTCTGCAACTCGACTCCATGAAGTCGGAATCGCTAGTAATCGCGGATCAGAATGCCGCGGTGAATACGTTCCCGGGCCTTGTACACACCGCCCGTCACACCATGGGAGTTTGTTGCACCAGAAGTAGGTAGTCTAACCGTAAGGAGGACGCTTACCACGGTGTGGCCGATGACTGGGGTGAAGTCGTAACAAGGTAGCCGTAGGGGAACCTGCGGCTGGATCACCTCCTTAACGAAAGATTGACGATTGGTAAGAATCCACAACAAGTTGTTCTTCATTGATGTATCTGAGGGTCTGTAGCTCAGTTGGTTAGAGCACACGCTTGATAAGCGTGGGGTCACAAGTTCAAGTCTTGTCAGACCCACCAAGTCTACTGAACACAGAAGAGCAGATATATTAAGATCTTAAGCTGGGGACTTAGCTTAGTTGGTAGAGCGCCTGCTTTGCACGCAGGAGGTCAGGAGTTCGACTCTCCTAGTCTCCACCACTACTACGCAGTTACCTGATTAAAAAAAGATTGATTATAGAAATTAATGAACTGAAGTTTATAGAGTTTATTAACTTCTGTGATTTATCACAGTGAACTACTCGCTGACGAGGCGGTAGAGAATCATTAACAGAATATATTTGAGTTGAAATAATTGTTTAACTCGTTTTATGAAGCTTAACAAGCAATTGTTAAAGCGGAATGAAATGAGAACTAGCGATAAAACTGAATCAAGCGTTTTGGTATATGAATTAAATTGAAGCTGTACAGTGATTAAGTTCACAGGCAACAAATAGAAGTGGTTAAATCCACATTGTTGATCCTCCTTGTAGGGATTAACGACTGTTTGGGGTTGTATAGTCAAGTAATTAAGTGCATGTGGTGGATGCCTTGGCAGTCAGAGGCGATGAAAGACGTAATAGCCTGCGATAAGCTTCGGGGAGGCGGCAAATATCCTGTGATCCGGAGATTTCTGAATGGGGAAACCCACTTACCATAAGGTAGGTATCGCATGATGAATACATAGTCATGCGAGGCGAACGAGGGGAAGTGAAACATCTCAGTACCCTTAGGAAAAGAAATCAATTGAGATTCCCTCAGTAGCGGCGAGCGAACGGGGATCAGCCCATTAAGTTATATGTGTATTAGCGGAAAGCTCTGGGAAGTGCTACCGTAGAGGGTGATAGTCCCGTACACGAAAGTGCACATATAATGATGACGAGTAGGGCGAGGCACGTGAAACCTTGTCTGAATATGGGGGGACCATCCTCCAAGGCTAAATACTCCTGACTGACCGATAGTGAACCAGTACCGTGAGGGAAAGGCGAAAAGAACCCCTGTGAGGGGAGTGAAATAGATCCTGAAACCGCATGCATACAAGCAGTGGGAGCCGACTTGTTCGGTGACTGCGTACCTTTTGTATAATGGGTCAGCGACTTATATTCAGTAGCAAGGTTAACCGTATAGGGGAGCCGTAGAGAAATCGAGTCTTAATAGGGCGTTTAGTTGCTGGGTATAGACCCGAAACCGGGTGATCTATCCATGAGCAGGTTGAAGGTTGGGTAACACTAACTGGAGGACCGAACCCACTGTCGTTGAAAAGCCAGGGGATGACTTGTGGATAGGGGTGAAAGGCTAATCAAACTCGGTGATAGCTGGTTCTCCCCGAAAGCTATTTAGGTAGCGCCTCGGACGAATACCATAGGGGGTAGAGCACTGTTTCGGCTAGGGGGTCATCCCGACTTACCAAACCGATGCAAACTCCGAATACCTATGAGTACTATCCGGGAGACAGACTGCGGGTGCTAACGTCCGTAGTCAAGAGGAAAACAATCCAGACCGCCAGCTAAGGCCCCAAAATTATAGTTAAGTGGGAAACGATGTGGGAAGGCATAGACAGCTAGGAGGTTGGCTTAGAAGCAGCCACCCTTTAAAGAAAGCGTAATAGCTCACTAGTCGAGTCGGCCTGCGCGGAAGATGTAACGGGGCTAAAACTATATGCCGAAGCTGCGGATGTATACATTGTATACGTGGTAGGGGAGCGTTCTGTAAGCCGATGAAGGTGTGTTGAGAAGCATGCTGGAGGTATCAGAAGTGCGAATGCTGACGTGAGTAACGACAAAACGGGTGAAAAACCCGTTCGCTGAAAGACCAAGGGTTCCAGTCCAACGTTAATCGGGGCTGGGTGAGTCGACCCCTAAGGCGAGGCCGAGAGGCGTAGTCGATGGGAAATTGGTTAATATTCCAATACTTCTGTGTAATGCGATGAGAGGACGGAGAAAGTTAAGTCAGCCTGGCGTTGGTTGTCCAGGTGAAAGGTTGTAGGCATGCATCTTAGGCAAATCCGGGGTGCTCTATGCTGAGAACTGATAGCAAGCGAGTTTACTCGTGAAGTGGCTGATACTATGCTTCCAGGAAAAGTCTCTAAGCTTCAGTTACACAGGAATCGTACCCGAAACCGACACAGGTGGTCAGGTCGAGTAGACCAAAGCGCTTGAGAGAACTCTGCTGAAGGAACTAGGCAAAATGGTACCGTAACTTCGGGAGAAGGTACGCTGCTGACGGTGATAGGACTTGCTCCTTGAGCTATTGGCAGCCACAGAAACCAGGCCCCTGCAACTGTTTATTAAAAACATAGCACTCTGCAAACACGAAAGTGGACGTATAGGGTGTGATGCCTGCCCGGTGCTGGAAGGTTAATTGATGGGGTTAGCGTAAGCGAAGCTCTTGATCGAAGCCCCAGTAAACGGCGGCCGTAACTATAACGGTCCTAAGGTAGCGAAATTCCTTGTCGGGTAAGTTCCGACCTGCACGAATGGCATAATGATGGGGGCGCTGTCTCCAGCAGAGGCTCAGTGAAATCGAAATCGCCGTGAAGATGCGGTGTACCCGCGGCTAGACGGAAAGACCCCGTGAACCTTTACTGCAGCTTGACATTGAACTTTGATCTTACTTGTGTAGGATAGGTGGGAGGCTTAGAAGTAGCGACGCCAGTTGCTATGGAGCCATCCTTGAAATACCACCCTGGTAATATTGAGGTTCTAACTCTGTCCCGTTATCCGGGACGAGGACCATGTCTGGTGGGTAGTTTGACTGGGGCGGTCTCCTCCTAAAGAGTAACGGAGGAGTACGAAGGTGCGCTCAGCGTGGTCGGAAATCACGCGTAGAGTATAAAGGCAAAAGCGCGCTTAACTGCGAGACCCACAAGTCGAGCAGGTACGAAAGTAGGTCTTAGTGATCCGGTGGTTCTGTATGGAAGGGCCATCGCTCAACGGATAAAAGGTACTCTGGGGATAACAGGCTGATACCGCCCAAGAGTTCATATCGACGGCGGTGTTTGGCACCTCGATGTCGGCTCATCTCATCCTGGGGCTGAAGCAGGTCCCAAGGGTATGGCTGTTCGCCATTTAAAGAGGTACGCGAGCTGGGTTTAGAACGTCGTGAGACAGTTCGGTCCCTATCTACCGTGGGCGTTGGAAATTTGAGAGGATCTGCTCCTAGTACGAGAGGACCAGAGTGGACGAACCTCTGGTGTACCGGTTGTGACGCCAGTCGCATCGCCGGGTAGCTATGTTCGGAAGGGATAACCGCTGAAAGCATCTAAGCGGGAAGCCTACCTCAAGATAAGATTTCCCTAGGACTTTATGTCCTCTAAAGAGCCGTTGAAGACTACGACGTTGATAGGTTGGATGTGGAAGTGCGGTGACGCATGAAGCTGACCAATACTAATTGCTCGTGAGGCTTGACTATACAACACCCAAGCAGTTGTATTGAAGCATCATTTGATTCATAAAAGATCAAAGAAACTTGATTTAGTTGTAAAGCTAGTTACATGAGCGAGGAATAAACAAACATTAATTATGTTTGTCCGAGCGCAAGACATAAAGCTATGCTTTATGTTAAAATCAACTCAAATGTTCTTCTGTTAAACTCATTTGGAACAAAGTAAGGCATACCCATAAGACCCGAAAAAGTCCATAACAGTTTGCTGGCGACAATAGCAAGAGTGAACCACCTGATCCCTTCCCGAACTCAGAAGTGAAACCTCTTAGCGCTGATGGTAGTGTGGGGTTACCCATGTGAGAGTAAGTCATCGCCAGCTTTTAATTCTTAAAACACCCTCAACGAATATGTTGAGGGTGTTTTTTTATGCGTAAATTAAAGAAAAAAATAGAAATGATAAGAAATTAAGAAGGAAAATAAAAGCCCTACCTGGTGGTAGAGCTTATATCAATTGCCGTTAAAGCAAAAATAATTCAGTCTTTAAAGTGGATTGGAATCCATTGATAGCTTTTCCCATCTGCTGAGTAGATATGACCAATGCCTGGAAAGGGTAAGTGAGGTGCTGCTATAGTCTGTCCATTTTTAGCATAGTCTGCAAATTGTTTTAAACGTGTTTGTACAGCCATTTTAGGATCAATATCATATTCAATCGCTGTTTCTGGTCTGTCGAATTGGACAGTGTGAGAATGCACAATATCACCAATAAAGATAACATCTTCACCTGTGGTTTTGAGTTTGTAGCTAAAATGTCCAGGTGTATGACCTGCAGTGTTGATTACTTCAAAGTCATTGATTTTGTCACCTAGTTTGAAGGTTTTAAATTGCTGTTTGGCTTGATAGGGTGCAAGTGCGGCTTTAATTTTCTCTACAGTTGCCACATAATTTTGGCGCTTATCCTGTGCTATTTTTTCAGCTTGTTTCGGATTTAGCCAATAACTCGCTTCTCTTTCTGAGACATAAATGGTGGCATTGGGAAAATTAGCGATACCATTTTTACTGACACCACAGGAATGATCAGGATGTAAATGTGTCAGTAAAATTATATTGACTTGCTCTGGTTGATAGCCTGAAGCTTTCAGATTTTTTAGTACAGAGCCTAAGTGAGCACCAAAACAATCCGCAGTACCACTATCAACTAAAACTAAAGACTTTCCAGTATTAACCAGAAAAGCATTGACTGAGGTTTGTACACCTTTTGCTTGATCAGCGTGGTACTTTTTTAAAATCTCTTGAACTTTGTCTGATGAAATATCTTTAAAGAGTGTAGGCGACATAAAATTTGTGCCATCAAGTAAGGCTGTAATTTGTGTATCACCAACTTGATATTGGTAAAAACCAGAAACTTGCGGCTGTTGCTCAATAATCGGTAAAGTTTTTTGAACATCTGCCTTTGATGCAAGTGGAAATAAACAAACGCAGAGTACTGACAAAGATTGGACAATATTTTTCATTGGATATGTTCAACATTAATTTAATGAATTATTTTGTAGCATGGATTGATCTGTTACTGAGCTTTTTATTGATGAAAAAAATTCTGCTTTTGTAAGCGAATTTTTTATGATTCTCAAAAGTGTTGGTGTGAGTGCTTCAGTTAATTTGCCTTTTGTTTTGGATTCTTTTCCATTCAATAACAGTACAAATTAAGGTTGTGGGAAGGATGAGAACAAATTGCAGATAACTAAATGTGAATATAGGTGATGGAGTGAGTATGGAAAGAATAAGGATAAAGGGTGAAAGCATTAATCCTAACATTGCGCCATAGATTATGCATCGCATGAAGGGTATTTGAGCGAGCTTTCCGGCAAAGAAATGTTGGAATAATAATTGAATGATTATTGCAGGAATAATGCCAAGTAAATAACCAAACGGTGTAATTAAGAATAGTCCTCCAATCATTGGAAATATGATCGAGGGCGTAATGAGACCTTTTAAAAATCGTATTGGATCACCGAACATAATATGGCTATGAAATGTGATTGCAATAATCAAAGTTCCAATAAATGGTCCCCAAATGACAAATGCTGAACTTTGCCATTTAGCTTTTTGTGAAAGGCTGGTTTTTGTAATTGCCATATTATGAGCTTTATCTTGATTTTATTCTTGAACATAACATAAAAAAAGGCTTCCGAAGAAGCCTTTCAAAAATCATTGGATTGCTAATTATGAGACTTTGTCACCAGCTTTTGCACCAGATTCAGGTGAAATGACCCAAACACCTTCACCATTTCCAGCAGCAAGCACCATTCCATTGGAAATACCAAAGCGCATTTTACGTGGAGCGAGGTTAGCAACCATCACGACCAATTTACCTTTTAAATCTTCTGGTGCATAGAATTCACGGATTCCACTGAATACATTACGTGGTTCTGCTTCGCCAACATTTAAGGTCAGTTGAAGTAATTTATCTGATCCTTCAACATGGGCAGCGTCTACAACTTCTGCGACACGGAGATCAACTTTGATAAAGTCCTCAATACCAATAATTTCAGCTTCACCCACTTTAGGTTCAGGCTTTTTCTCAACTTTCTTCTCTTTTTTCTTTTCAACTTTTGCTGGTTCAGCTGCAGAAGCCAAAGAGTCTTTAGATGCATCAACCATAGCAGCTACTGCTTTAGGGTCTACACGTTGCATCAATGGTTGGAATTGCGAAATTTCATGTGCTGTTAAGATATTTTGACGTGAAGCAAAATCAAAACGATCCAGTTTTAAGAAATCTTGGACTTGTTGAGCAAGCGTTGGCAAAACAGGTGCGAGATAAACAGCTAATTGGCGGAACAGGTTAATACCCACTGAACAGACATCATGAACTTGTTGTTCTTCACCTTCGATTTTTGCCAAAGCCCAAGGTTTTTTCTCATCAATATACTGATTTGCACGATCAGCAAGTGCCATGATTTCACGAATGGCAGTAGAAAATTCACGCGCTTCATAAGCTTTGGCAATTGAATCACCAGCATCGATAAAGCTTTGAACCAAAGCAGTCTCTGTACAGGTCTTTGATAAGGTATTGTCAAATTTGGTGTTAATGAATTTTGCACAACGACTGGCAATATTGACTACTTTACCGACCAAATCTGAGTTCACTTTCTGTACGAAATCATCAAGATTTAAGTCAGAATCTTCAACCTTATCAGACAGTTTGGAAGCAAAGTAATAACGTAAATATTCTGGATTCAAATGCTGTAAATAGGTTTCAGCTTTGATGAAGGTACCGCGAGACTTTGACATCTTCTGACCATTCACAGTTAAGAAACCATTTACGAATAGACCTGTAGGAGTGCGGTAATTTGCACCTTCAAGCATTGCAGGCCAGAACAGCGCATGGAAATAAACAATATCTTTACCAATGAAGTGATACACCTCATTTTTAGAATCTTTTTTCCAAAATGCATCAAAATTTAATTCTGGTCGCTTGGTTTTGATGTAATTTTCAAAACTCGACATATAGCCAATGGGTGCATCAACCCAAACATAGAAGTATTTATTAGGTGCATCGGGTATTTCAAAACCGAAATATGGAGCGTCACGAGAAATATCCCAGTCGTTTAAACCATTATCAAACCATTCGTCTAATTTATTTGCGATAGATACAGGTAGACGACCTTCGTCACGCGTCCATTTTTGTAAATATTCTGCAAAATTAGGCAGTTTGAAAAAGTAATGATCAGATGATTTTTCAACAGGTGTCGCACCACTTAAAGTTGAGCGTGGATTCAACAATTCTGTTGCATTGTAGGTGGTTCCACAGACTTCACATGAGTCGCCATACTGATCTTCAGCTTTACATTTTGGGCATGTGCCTTTAATAAATCGATCTGAAAGAAACATGCTTTTTTCAGGATCAAATAATTGTGTTACAGGACGAATCGCGATATTTCCTGCTTCACGGTTTTTGATATAAATTTCTTCAGAGCGAGCCTTATTTTCATCACTATTGGTTGAATCATAGTGATCAAAATGCACACCAAAACCATCGAAATCACGAATATGTTCTTTCTGAACATTGGCAATTTGTTCTTCAGGGGTAATTCCATTCGCCTCAGCGCGAAGCATAATGGCTGTACCATGAGCATCATCCGCACATACATAAGTCACATCATGACCCATTGCACGCATGGCACGAACCCAGATATCTGCTTGGATGTAGCCGAGTAGATGACCCATATGAATAGGACCATTTGCGTATGGAAGGGCGTTAGTGACTAAGATATTTCGCACGGATATAACTCTCTTTCTCAAAGTTAAGGCAAGGGTATTGATTTTAACGTAATTGCTATCAAGATGCACAACTGAATAGGTGAATTCTTTTCAAATGTGGATTTTTAATCATATTCATATACCCAACGATTTATTATTATAGAATCAACGATTGAAGCATGCTCATGAGTAATAAAGTAATGATTGATGAAGATTATTTTGATGATGATCAACCTGTAATTCGTATTGCACAAAATCAAAAAACCAAAGCACAGTTTGAAAAAAATATTTTAAAACAAGCACAACAGTATCTAGACGATATTTCTGAGGATGAGCATCAGTTTTTAATTCAGACGCTCAGAGATATGGCGCAAGAAGAAAAATATTTCGATGTACTTGCAGATCAATTAGATCAACCTGTGGATGCGAAGGTTGCTAATGATGCATTAAACCTTTTGTATTTTTGGCAACTCATTCATGAGGCTAAAGAGATTTCAGAATTTAATCTTTTGGATGTGATCAATACTGAGTTTTTTCAAAGCAGCTTGCTAGATGCTTTTGAGCTATTAGATATTGGTGAGTCAAAAGCTCAATACAAAGCTGTATTAGCGCAAAGTTTTAAACTCTATGAATTAGAACTTTATGCAGGATGTATACCTTTGCTATATGCACAATTAGAAGGTTTACTGACAGCAGTTTTACTTCAAAATGGATATTTAAAACAACAGGATACTAAATTTATTGATGTTTATAAAATTGTGCCAGGTTTAAAAGGTCATGAGATCAAGAGTTTATGGCATAAGGTCAAAATTGCCAATGAATTGAATCATTATTTCTTAGAGCTTGCTGCATATAAAATGGACAATAGTTCAACCGTGAGTATGACACGCCACAATATTTTGCATGGTACAGAGTTGAGCCATTTTAATCAGGGGCGTAGCTTTGTATTGTTTATTTGGTTATTTAGCGCGGTTAGCTTTATGAGTTCATTAAAATCCTAAGCTAGGAAAATATTAAAAACTTCACTTAAATTTCACCAAAGAATCAAATATTTTACATTTATGTTTTAGACACTGATGCCAAGATCGGAAAAGGAAAACAGGATGCGATCTTGGTATTTATATGTGGTTTCCGCTGCTGCCAGTCTCAGCGCTGTTTTAAGTTTGGTTGTTCCATTCAGTTTGTTGTTATATTTTTATCAGGGTGATTTACTAAGCATCGTTTCTGAGCGGAACTCAAGTCGTGGTATGAAGGTGGTATTGTATTTAACGCCATTTCTATTTGTGTTGGCATTGTTTAGTTATTTGCTGATTTTTAGTGTTCTAAAAAAGCCTAAAGCAGTGATTGAAATTGCTCAAATGCTTAAAGTGACAGGCTTCATTTTTTTGTTCATTTTGAGCTGTCTCTTTCTAATTTTATGTTTAGAGGGAACTCTATATCGTTTTCTCGAAATGTTGCCATATTTATGTATTGCTTATGCCTTGTTGTTAATTCCTATTTTTATAGGCTTAATGGCTGGAAATACATTATATTTAGGGTGTGTTGACACTTTTAGATTAAAAAATAGCGAAGTAGTAAAATTAAATCGCCAAACCCAATTTTACTATTCGCTATGCCTCGTACCATGTTAACAGATCAACACTGGCAAAAGTTGAAAGCTATTTTGCGTAATTTATCCATTCATCTCAACTCAAATTTAAGAAATTTTATTGAAGCGATTCTTTATAGGATAAGAACTGGATGTCCTTGGCGTGACATACCCACTTGCTTTGGACAACCGAACTCTATTTTTAAACGTTTTAATCGCTGGTCAAGTAGTGGTAAGTTACTCACTATATTCAAATTATTATCACTGAATACCGATATGGAATGGCTATTCATCGATGGTTCCCATATTCGTGCTCATCAACATTCTGCGGGTATTGCTGATCAGGCAATCTCTAAAAGTGCAGGAGGAAACTCCTCCAAAATACATTTAGTTGTAGATTCAAATGGGAATCCTATTGATTTCATTATTACTGATGGAACACACATGATGTTAAGTCGCACCTGATTTAATTTCAAAACTCATTTAAATGAGGCAGAGATTGTATGTGCAGATAAAGGCTACGATTCAGAGCCATTAAGACAGCAGATTAGAGCAACTGGAACAAAAGCAATATACCTAAAAAACCAATAGCCAATCAAACAATGACCATATGGATTGGTATTTATATAAAATCAGGCACTTAGTAGAAAATATGTTTTGTAGGTTAAAGCAATTTAGAGGGATAGCCAC
>NZ_AMFQ01000139.1:0-105571 GCF_000335555.1 Acinetobacter sp. WC-743
GTGGTTATATCACGCTGAAAACAACCAAGTGACTTTGGGTATGATTGTCGATTTATCTTATGAAAATCCACATATGTATCCATTTGCTGAAATGCAACGTTGGAAAACACATCCACTGATCAAGCAATATCTTGAAGGTGGTAAGCGTATTTCTTATGGCGCACGTGCTGTTGTAAAAGGTGGTCTAAACTCACTGCCAAAATTGACTTTCCCAGGTGGATGCCTGATTGGTGATGATGCGGGTTTCTTAAACTTTGCTAAAATCAAAGGCTCTCATACCGCAATGAAATCAGGTATGTTGTGTGGTGAGGCTGTATTTGAAGCAATCCAAGCAGGTCATGCAAAAGGTGGTGATTTAGCCATTGCTCGTATGACTGAGGGTGAAGACTTCTTTGCGAAAGAGTTGACGGCATATACAGACAAATTCAACAACAGTTGGTTAAAAGAAGAGTTACATCGTTCTCGTAACTTTGGCCCTGCAATGCATAAATTCGGTTTATGGATGGGGGGTGCATTTAACTTTATCGACCAAAACATCTTTAAAGTTCCATTTACTTTACACGATCTTGTGCCTGACTTTAGTGCCTTGAAAACTGTAGATGCTTCTACCTTTAAACCGAACTATCCAAAACCAGATGGTAAATTGAATTTTGACCGTTTGTCTTCTGTATTCGTTTCTAACACGGTACATGAAGAGAATCAGCCAGCGCATTTAAAACTGACTGACCCAACGATTCCTGTAAATGTCAACTTACCAAAATGGGATGAGCCTGCTCAGCGTTACTGCCCTGCTGGTGTATATGAAATCATGGAAAATGATGATGGTTCTAAGCGCTTCCAGATTAATGCTGCAAACTGCGTTCACTGTAAGACGTGTGATATTAAAGACCCTTCTCAGAACATCACATGGGTAACACCGGAAGGTGGTGGTGGACCTAACTATCCCAATATGTAATTTGGATGGCTGGTCTAGAGCTTTAGGGTTCTTTTACCCCAATTTGTTGAGTGCATAAGCGCTTCATTTTTAATTATTTAGGTAAGCTTAGTTCCTGAGGGAGCTAAGCTTGAAATGAATCTAATTCGAATTGATTCCTCGTTTTTTAAAAATTATAGAACAATAAAATATTTAACAAACCTCTCCATCCGAGATCATCTCCTTGAGCAAAAGAATTTGCATTGCCACCAATAAATGGATCATTTTTACTTAATAAATATTCAGCTGCTACAGAAAAATGACTTTTATCTGCTTGGATACCAAAGATATTTCTGTTCGATCTTTCAAATTCACGAGGTTGTTTTTGCAGTGCACTATAAGTGAGATAAGGTGTGAGTGACCAACCATAAAGCACATCTTTCATCGGATAATTTACATCAAAAGTATAGAAACTTGCTTCATTGGCTAAATTGTAGGAACTATCAAAAGACCCGACCACTGCATAATCTCTCCCTAAACTGTCCAGATGAGTCACCTTGTTTCTACCGAGAGTTAATGTGACATTGGCATTTTTATAATTGATTTTACTAAACGCAGACCATGCATTGCGGTGTCCAGTCTGTGAATCATTTTTATTTTCAATGTTAGAATACCAATACGAAGATCCTAATTTTAAATTTAGATCAGGTTGATTCGATAAAGGAATTTCTTTTATCAAACGTGCAAGAAGCATTTTTTTTTCTTTTACATAGGGCTGATTTTTCTGATCTGGTTTAACATAATTTGCTGAATAATGGGCTGAATCTAAACTTTTACCTGTATAATTCCCTGCATCACGGGTAAAAAATGCCCCGTCAAATTTGGTTGTCGAATTGATATTTGAAGAATAGCGAATACCAAGATTATGCACATCTTCTAAGCCTGCATTAATGACCATTCCTCCAAACCAACTGGTTGACCAGCCCCGACCTGGACCAAATGGAATTTCCTGAATACCAAAGGTTATCGTATTGTCTTCACTTAACTTATAGCCGAGATTTGCATCTACTAAAGACGAGAAATCACATAATGTGTTGAATTGATAACAACGATATTCTAGCGCGCCGAAAATATTTTTAGCCTCATATTTGATGGCTAATTTTGCGGCATCAAATTTCAAATTATGTTCACGATCATCTGTGTAATCTTTATCCATGATGTTTGCTCTCAGCCATCCTGAAATAGTCACTTCGCCCAAATCCGAATGTGCATCGCCAAAACGTAAATTCTCAGCGAAAAGGTCGGGTGAAAATGTAGATAAAGCACCACCAAGAAAAATATAAATTTTCCATTTTAACATTCTAAAAATCCTTTAATATCAGTGCTAGGCTCTAAATATATTGCTTTTAAATGAACGTAGCGTTTGATTGAAACTATTTTTGTTTTTCGCCTATGCAATGCATCGCGACTTTTTTATTGCTTTTGATTTGTAGCCAAAGATGTAGCCTGAGCTTTTTTCAAATCTACGTATTCTTCCCAATAGGTCGCATTTTTAATGTCGACTTTTCTTGGGTCAAAGACAGGGTCTTTGCCTGACTTACGTTGAATATCATAGTCTTTTAATACTTTAAGCAATGGCTTAGTTAATAAGATCAAAGCAATTAGATTTACATATGCCATACTTCCAAAAGTAATATCGCCCAACGCCCACATCGTTTCAGTGCTTGCAATACTGCCCATAAATAGAGCCGCTAAACTTGCAATTTTAGCAATGGTTTTAAAGATCGGATATTTATTCTGACGATCAAAATATGCAATTCCAGACTCAGCGACATAGTAATATGTCATCAGTGTCGTAAAGGCAAAAACTAAAATCGCTAAAGAAATTAACCACGCTCCCCCTTGCTGAAAGACTGTCTGTAATGCCAGAGAAGTCCATTCTGCACCGGCAGGAATCCCTGGAACATATTCGACTAAGGGGGCGCTACTGCCTGGAGGGGAAACGTTATACATTCCTGTAATGAGGATCATTAAACCTGAACTGGTTAAAATCAATGCTGTCTCGAAGAAAATTGAAAATGCCTGAATTAGACCTTGTTTGACTGGATGAGAGGTCATGGCAGCAGCAGATGCAAAAGTAGATTCACCCGCGCCAGCTGCACTTGCAAAGACAGCGCGACGAACTCCCCAATTTACAGCTTGTCCAATAATGGCGCCAAATACAGCATCCATACCCAGTGCGCTTTTTACGATTAAAACAAAAGTTTCAGGAATTTTGTCATAGTGAAAAATCAAAAGAATAACGGTTGCCAGTACATACATTGCAGACATTGTTGGGACAATCTTCTCAGCAGCGCGAGCTATGCGTTTGACACCACCCCAAATGATTAAGCCAATGCCTAAAGTGACAACAATTCCTGAAACATAAGGTGGTATTTGAAAGGTAGCTTTAAATGTCGTCGCAATGGTATTCATTTGAATACCAGGCATCATCACTGTATAAGAGATAATAAGTACCCCAGCTGCAACAGCTGCGAATGGTTTAAGCTTTAAGCCACGATCTATATAAAAATGCACACCACCATAGTATTGATCACCTTCTTTGAATTTGTAGAGCTGGGCAATGGTCGATTCACAAAATGCTAATGCACCAGCAAGAAAGCCCATCACAATCATCCAAAAGATTGCACCAGGACCGCCCATGCCAACTGCTAAGGCAACGCCTGCAATATTACCAACACCAATACGACCTGCTAATGCCATAAAAAGTGCTTGTCGTGGGGAAATTCCTGAATGATCTTCTTTCTTCTCACGAATCACATGAAACATTTCACGAAAATATCGGAATTGCACTCCTCGTGTGATCAGCGTGAAATATAGCCCTACGCTGAGTGCGAGATATACCAATGTATTACTCCATAGATAGCCTACTATGGTATTTATCAGTTGTTCCATAACTGTTACCTCATCCTTTCTATTTTTTATAAATTAAATAGGTTTTGTTTTTTCAAGATGCAGAAATCCCTACATAATTTATGTATATTGATTTGTTTTACAGGTCGTGATATTGATGTTTTTTGAATATCTGACGTGTAAATCGCTAAATGTTTATAATCAGTGTTCTATTGCGAATTAATTTATTGTATTGCGTGTTTTTAATTCTGTTTGCAAAATGAATATTCAAATCAGCGTATGTTAGGCTTTCATATCCTTACATTCAGAATTTCCTTTGTTACGACCATCTAAATACAATAAATTCTGTTTCATAGTTATTCCTTTCAAGATTGATACAAGCATTCAATAAACACATTATTTGGACTAAATCCGTGGCTTGAAACTCAGCATAGATTTAGCGGCTTTAGATGCTTATACACAGTTATTTTATAGTCAAAATAAATATTGTGTACAATATTGCATACATTAAAAATATATTCATATCTCTAAATTGTCAAC
Source organism: Acinetobacter sp. WC-743 (assembly GCF_000335555.1). Lineage (NCBI taxonomy): Bacteria > Pseudomonadati > Pseudomonadota > Gammaproteobacteria > Moraxellales > Moraxellaceae > Acinetobacter > Acinetobacter sp. WC-743. Next base: position 4,367 of record NZ_AMFQ01000139.1, read on the forward strand.
TATAAAAGTCACAAAACGACCAATAAATATTTTAAATAAGATGATGATTTAAAAATAAAAAAAGCCCAAAAAATCATAAAAATGACTTTCTAAGGCTTATTAAAAAATAAACTCAAAATTGTATTTTGTTTAATTTGATACACTAATTTGATCGATTAAATTTTCTTTCATATGCTCAATAAAACGATCTCTAAATAATAAAGTATGGTGATGTGCTTCCTGTTCTGCTTTGTCCATATCTTTATTGGTAATTGCTGCAATTAGCTCTATATGATCTCTTTCCAAATGACTGTAATTTTCTGATTTGGCTAAATGATCAAAGTGTAGATAAAACAGCCTTTGTCCTTCTTCCAATAAACGCTCATAATATTCTATTAAAAATGGATTTCTCCCCGCACGCGCAATGTCCATATGAAGTTGCTTATTTTGTTCAAGCATGAGGCGATAGTCGCCATCACGAGCAGCCTGAACATAAATTGCGTCAGTTTGTTTAATTTTTTCAATATCTTCGATCGTACAATTTGCTGCTGCCAATCGAGATACTGCGCGTTGTAATAAATCTAAGGCGCTGATGTATTTAGAAAAGTCCTGAAGGTTGAATGGTCGAACTATGGTGGTTCGATTCGCCAACGTCATGGCTAAACCTTCAGCAACTAAACGCGCCAGCGCATCACGTACAGGTGAACGGGAAACTGCAAAGCGTTCAGCCAAAGAAATTTCATCCAACTGAGTATTTGGTTTCAACTGTAAAGTTAAAATCTCCTCGCGGAGTTGATCATAAACATATTTCCCGTTGTGCCTTTTTTTCGATCCATCCGTTTCTTTTTTTACTACACTATTCATAGGCTCGGTCTTACCCAATTTTAAATTCAACCTATTATATAATACCTTGCCCCCATGTATCACTTACCATAAAACCTTCTGCTAAAGGATCTGTTGGATCAACAGCCAATTGATGAAAGCCAAATAGCCATGCGCGACCTGTAACGTTTGGAATAATGGCTGGATATTCCCCAATTGTAGTATTTCTGACATATTTCACTTTAAACTGTCCGCCAATAATGGATTGTGAAATTAATTCATCCCCCAGTTGCACAAGCCCTCTTTTCACCATCGTTGCTAAATTAGCGGAGCTACCTGTACCACAGGGTGAACGATCAACTCTTCCAGGGGGTAAAGTTGTACAGGTCTGAACAGTTTTCTCATCTAAGCGATTTCGGAACATCACATAGGTAATTTCATTGATATCCGGATATATAGGATGTTGCACTTTAAAATTGTTATTCATCAACTTTCTCAGTGTTATGCCCAATACCGCAAGTTTGTGTGCATTTTCAGGAGAAATCGTCAAGTTGACTTGATCAACATCAATGAGCGCATAATAAACACCACCAAAAGCAATATCGAATTGAATTTTTCCCAACCCATCAACCTCGATTTCAGCATCCAATTGTTCAACAAACGCTGGCATCATCTCTAAGCTAACGCTTTCACAGCGCCCATTTTTACAAGAAGCCTTTGCAGTCACAAGTCCAGCAGCAGTATCTAAAACAACAGAGGTAATCGGTTCTTGCATACTGATGATACCCATTTCCAATAATGCGGTCGTGACACAAATACAATTACTTCCAGACATAGGATGTGTTTTGTCTGCTTGAAAAATCGCAAAAGCAGCATCTGCATGAGCGACTGTGGGTGGGAGTAATAAATTGACTGAAATTTGTAAACATCCACGCGGTTCTTGAATGACAAAACGTCTTAAGCTGTCATCCACTTCATTGAGATAGTTTACTTTTTCTGCCATCGTTAGACCCGGAATATTGAGTACACCACCCGTAATCACTTTCCCTACTTCGCCTTCACAATGCACATCGACAAGTTGTATCATTTTTTGCCAACGCATAATTCATTTCCTTATTCAATATACCAAGCCCACGGTTCAGCGCTGTCATAGCGTGTAATTTGTTTCACTTCTAAATAGTTTTCTAATCCCCAAACACCAAGTTCACGTCCGATCCCACTTTGTTTATACCCCCCCCAAGGTGCTTCGCTAAATGTGGGTTGAGAACAGTTGATCCAAACGATGCCGGCTCTGAGTTTTCGTGCGACACGATCACAACGAAGCAAATCTTTCGACATGACGGCGCCAGCTAAGCCAAATATCGAATCATTTGCAGATCGAATCGCTTCCTCCTCAGTAAGAAATGAACGAATGCAAACCACTGGACCAAAAATCTCTTGTGTCCATAAAGCATGATTTTCAGGTACATCAATAAAAATAGTAGGTTCGATGAAATAACCGCTTGAATGTGAATCAGGTCTTTTTCCTCCAGTTAAGAGATGAATGTTATCGTCTACTCCTTGCTGAATGGCATCTATAACATGTTGATATTGCTTCTTATTGACCAATGGTCCTAGTTTGATTCCTGTTTCAAAGCCATTGCCAATCTTTATCTTTTTAGTTTCCTCTACTAAACGTTTTAATAATTTTGGATAAATTTCATCTTGAACTAAAACACGAGAGGTCGCTGAACAGACTTGTCCTTGATTCCAAAAAATACCAAACATGATCCATTCTACAGCTGCCTCTATATCACTATCTTCAAAAACAATAAATGCAGATTTTCCGCCCAGTTCTAAACTTATATTTTTAATATTTGTAGCAGCAGCACGCATAATTTGCTTGCCCACTGGCACACTTCCAGTAAAGGCAATCTTATCAATTTTAGGGTGTTCCGTGAGGTAAGGACCAATTTCATGCCCATAGCCCGTTAATATATTGAGAACTCCTTTCGGTAATCCTACTTTTTCAACAATACGACCAAGTTCAATTGCTGTGAGTGATGTCACTTCAGAGGGTTTTAAAATCACAGTACAGCCTGCTGCCAATGCTGGAGCAATTTTCCACGCTGCCATCAATAATGGATAATTCCATGGAATGATTGCGCACACTACACCTACAGGTTCTTTGACCGTTACACAACTAAAACGCTCATCACTCAACGCTATTTCAGTTTGTGCATGCTCATCAAATTGCTCTGCTAAATTTGCATAAAACTCAAAACAGCCTGCTGCGTCAGCGATGTCCCACTCCGCTTCTGCGTAAGGTTTACCATTATCTCTGACTTCAAGTGTCGCGATTCTTTTTAAATCTTGGTGTATTTCTTGGGCGATTAATCTCAGATATTGTGCTCTTTGTTTGCCAGACAATTGTGACCAATCAGTGTGATCAAAAGCTTCTCTTGCAGCTTTTACAGCCAGTTCAGCGTCACTTATTGAAGCACGAGCAATCCGTGCAATTTCCTCTTCAGTACTTGGATCTATACTGCTAAAAGTTTCGCCCTTGAGCGGTTTAACCCATTGCCCATTGATAAAAAGTTGATCGTAATACATATCTTTTTTCCTAAAGTTCAATTATGAAAATCGGGTTGCTTTAAATGGTTCTAAGTTAAAGGTTGATGACTGTTGTAATAATAAGTCTGTCACTAAACGCCCTGTTGTTGCCGCTAATGTTAAACCCAATTGACCATGACCAAAAGCCAAAGCAACATTTGAAAAACGTGGACTGATATCAATGATAGGTTTGGTGTCAGGCAAAAAAGGTCGATAGCCAACACCATATTCAACACCCTCTAAACCTAATTCAGGGACAAGCTGTTTTGCCTTATTTAAAATAATCTCAGCACGTTTCATATTTGGTTTAGATCCACTCGCTGCAAATTCAATGGTTCCACCAATTTGTAAACCTCTGGTCATTGGAGAAAAGCAAAAACCACCAGAGGCATAAATAATCGAGTGCTTAATTTCTACTTTTGGTTGTGGTAATACCACTTGATAACCAGCAATACCGAGCAGTGGCGGATTTATACCCAATTGTCTGGAAAACAAGCGAGAATCAACTCCAGCAGCGATGACAACATAATCAGTATCTAAAATTTGTGTATTACTGAGCTTAACTTGCTTGATTAGATGATTATTTTCTTTTAATTCAATTGCTTCAGCTTGAATTCTTTGACCTCCTTTGGCAATAAAGCAATTGCTTAGCGCAACAATAAATCCTTTGGTATCTTTAACAGCAGTCCAGTCATTAAACAAAAGTCCATGTTTAAACTTTCCAGCAAAAGTAGGCTCCAAATCTGTAATTTCTTTTTCGTTTAAAATTTGATGTTTAAAACCAAAATGTTGTCTCAGTTCCAAATATTCTTTTTCATGTTCAATGTCTTGTACATCATCAAAAAACTCAAGCACTGGTCGACGACCTAATAGATTTTGATCAGCACAATCCTTTAAAAGCACAGCATAATCGTCATAAACATGCTGAGTCAATGATGCGAGTGAACTGGCAATTTCTTCAATTCTAGATGTTCGAGCACAGCTTAAAAATTGTAAAAACCAAGGGATAATTTGTGGAAACGCAGATGGGCGAAGTGCAAGAGGACCTTGTTGGTCAAGTAACCAGTACGGAATTTTTTTCAAAATACCTTTTTTTGAAAGTGGAATAATTTCACTGACCGCCATTTGCCCACAGCTCCATTTGGCTGTACTTTCGCCTGCCTCAGATGGATCGATAACCGTCACATTAAGCCCTTTCTTTTGTAAAAAAAGTGCGCAGCATATACCTACGATTCCACCACCAATCACCACTGCTGTTTTGGTATTTTCTTTCATAGATCACATTCCATTGATGAGCATGAAACTTTTTATATATCTAAAAGCTATAAGCATTTCATTTTTTCATTTGAAGTACATTCCAATAGTATTTTGATTGAAGCTATTCGATTTGGTTTAGAGATTTATTTCATCTGATCAAATGCGTGTTTAAATTCCGCCTTTTCAGTATCTGTTAATGGTAATAATGGCATTCGGGCATTTCCCACTTCAAATCCAGCCAGCTCACAACCATATTTTACTTTTTGAATAAATTTTCCTGATTCCATGAGGGACATAATCGGGAACAATTGTCGCATAACATCTTGAGCTCCACGAATGTCGCCAGTGTTGTATTTATTCATCATTGTCGTGACTTTATCAGGGAAACAATTTGCTGGGCCACAAATCCAACTCGAAGCACCCCACAAGAAAAAATCTAAAGCTTGGTCATCAGAACCACATGAAAGTTGGTAGTGATCTTTATATTTTTCACCAATTTCAATCGCACGTAGCAAATTACCACTACTCTCTTTAATACCTATAACACGCGGATGGTCTTTAAATGCCTCGAGTACCAGATAACCAATCTCTACATTGGTCCGTATCGGATAGTTATATAAAATCAAATTAATTTGAGGGAAAGTCTCTAAAATTGTATTGTAATGGGCAATCAATTCTTCTTGTGATGGTAAAGCATAATATGGCGGTGCAATCAGTAAGTTGGTGTATCCCATCTCCACTGCCTGTTGAACCTGTTCTAATACTTCACGTGTACATGACCCATTCGCGCCTGCGATCAGAACACCTTTATCTTTTACGGTTTCTTTGACAACTTTTAAGATTTGACGACGTTCATGATTAGTCAGTGCATAATACTCACCTGTTGAGCCTAGTATGACAAAACCTTGCACCCCTGCATCTAATTGATATTCGAGCATATCAACCAAGATTTTATAATTGACTTGGTTGGTGTCATCAAATGGGGTGATCAGTGCAGGAAGGATACCTTGTAGCATATTAAAATTCTCCAATAAAAATATTTTCGTCCCATTCATTCAAATTTTCACTGAACAATAATTCTATATATCAATGGTTAAGTTGAAATTATTGCTGAATGATTTTAAATCACAACTAATTGTGTACAATATTGCATACATTAAACATTATATTTAATTATTTGAGATGTCAATGCTTAGAAAAAACTCAAAAACAAAGAAAATATTTAATATTTTTCAAATATTTAAACTTATTTTTATTATCATTTTAGAAAATATCTTTTTTTATTTTTTCTAATTTTTTTAGCATGACTAAAAATTCAGATGGATTGACAGTTGATTAAAGTCAATATACATTGCATACAATAATGTATACAGAATTAGAATTACTAGCTTATATCAAGGAAAAAAGAAATGACTCAGTTTAATCATAAGACAGTGCTTGTGACTGGCGCAGGTGGAGGTATAGGCTCTGCGACTGCACAGCGTTTCGCACAAATGGGCGCAACAGTGATTGTGGCAGATATTATTAATACTGCTGCGGAGAAAACTGCTCAAGCGATCAATCTTCAAGGAGGAAAAGCTGAAGTTGTAGCTTTTGATTTAACCTCAAAAGATGCTTGCCAACAAGCCATTGATAAAATTGAAAAACGTTACCAACATATTGATATATTGGTGAATAATGCTGGTCTCATGCGTAGAGGTGAATTACTTCATCTCAGCGAAAAGGATTGGCTTTTAAGTCTGGATGTTAATCTCAACGCCTTATTTTATTTATGCCAAGCAGCATTACCTAAAATGATCGCATCTGGTGGCGGATCTATTGTAAATACTGCATCCCAATGGGGAGTCACCCCTGCTTCTGGTCATATTGCTTATAATGTCAGTAAAGCGGCGGTAGTTGCTTTTACCAAAAGTCTTGCACGAGATTATGCGCCACAAAAAATAAGGGTAAATGCGGTTTGTCCTGGTGAAATACATACACCTATGCTGGAAAAAGGGATTGCTGAGAAAGGTAAAACGATTAGCGATTTGGAAAAGTTAATCCCATTCGGTCGTATAGGTCGACCAGAAGAAGTCGCTGCATTGATCACCTTTCTCGCATCTTCTGATGCCGAATTCATTTGTGGTGCATGTGTTGAAATCACGGGTGCTCAAGCTGTGACATAGGATAAAACCATGGATAAGAATTTAACATCAATTCAAGATTTGCAAGATAAGGTCATTTTTGTCACTGGAAGTTTACGCGGGATTGGTTTGGAGACTGCACGACTTTTATTACAAAGAGGTGCAAAAGTTATTATGCATGCACGTAGTTCTGTGATGTTTTTTAATGATATGGCAAATCAATTTGGCAATAATGTGTCTTGGGTTATTGGTGATTTGAGTAATTTGAATTGTATAGAACAAATTTGGCAAAACGTTCTTGAATGTTATGGATATGTTGATGTTTTAGTCAATAATGCAGGAGCTTGGCTAGCCTCAGAGATTACGACGACAAAAACGTGGCAAGAAGGTTGGGCAAATAATATTGCTATCAATCTTACAACGCCAGCAGAATTATGCAGACTGGCATTGCTGCATTTTAAGCAACGTCATGGAGGGATCATTATAAATATAACCAGTCGTTCAGCCCATCGTGGAGATGATGCAAATCATTTAGCATATGGCGCGGCAAAAGGTGGTTTACTGGCTTTAACAAAAGGAATTGCACGTGGCTACGGGCATGACAATATTCTTGCTTATGCGATTGCTCCTGGATGGGTTGCAACAGATTTAGCTAAAGGGGAAATTGAAGATACTGTGCTAAAAAATTTGCCTTTAGGTGAAATTACGCCTGCGAGTGATGTTGCCGAAATGATTGCTTTCCTTGCAACAGGACGCTCCCGTCATAGTACTGGTGCGACAATTGACATTACAGGCGCTGATTACGTCCGTTAAAAATTTAATAGAATAAGCGAGCATAAATTCAATAAAATGAATTGTGTATCTAATTCGTAGATGAGATTATTCAGCCTTATAAACTTATTGATAAGGCTGAACTAAGATCATACAACTGAATTAAACTGACCGAGCGATATCATATTTGTGCCAAAACGTTGTAAATGTTCATCATTGACTCTTTACACGATATGAACAGACCAAATCACCTAATTAAATCCATGTTAAAAATAAGACTGTGTAGGGATATTACAATATTTTCAATCATTTAGTGTTCATTTTTTAACAAAGATTCTGCTTTTTCATTTATAAATATAAAAAAATAAATTCGTTATTTGCCCTATTCAAGACAGAATAAAATAAACTGAATATCTTTGATAAAAGCGTGACTTATCAATAAATAACTGACTTTATAGTTCATATATAAATAATAAGGATAATGATTCATATAATTTAATGAGAATCATTATTGATAATTAATATTTCACATGTTAACTTTTGTAACGCTTTAATCTGAGTCATAGAGCTTGAAGCAAAAGGAAGACAGAAAATCTGATCGCGCGCATTTTTTATTATGGAATTTATCTTATGTACAACCCCTCTCCCTTGCGACATGCATTCAAAGTACATCCTCTTGTACTTTCTATGGCTTTAACTATTCCGACACTTGTTTATGCTGAAGAAAATACTGAAACAGTCGCTTTACCAACCATCAAAGTAGAAGCGGAAAGCCTGCACCCTTCGGTCACAGAAGGCACTCAAAGTTACACTGCCAAAAGTACAAGTACAGCCACTAAATTAAATTTGTCGCTTCGTGAAACACCTCAATCAGTCAAAGTCTTAACACGAGAATATTTGGATGACCGAAATATTGATTCATTTCAGGATTTAATGAATACAATTACAGGTGTCTCCACTTCTCGTACCGATGAACGTCAATCCGTTTATGCACGTGGCTTTCAGGTGGATTACTACTTAATCGACGGGATGCCGAGTACCACTAACTTAGGTGCTGGTGACCTTGATTTGGATATTTACGATCGCGTTGAAGTGATTAAAGGTGCAAATGGACTGACTACAGGTGCTGGTAATCCTGCAATGGGACTCAATATGATACGTAAACATGCCAATGCCAAAGAGTTGACAGGTAATCTGAGCACATCATTTGGATCTTGGGATTCATGGAGTAGTTCTGCGGACATTTCAACTCCGCTCAATGAAGATGGCTCACTGCGTGGACGTATGTTTGTCAAACATTCAGATGAAAAGTCCTTTATGGATGATTATGAAAAAGAACGTAATGTATTTTACGGTGCGATTGATTATGACTTAACTGATAAAACCAGTATGTCACTGGGAGCAACCTATCAAGAGTTGCAACGCGATGGGATTCGCTGGGGAGGTACTCCAGCATTTTATTCGGATGGAAGTCGCACTAACTTTGATCGAAGCTTGACTGTAAGTGCGCCTTGGACTTTTTGGGATGTCAATACTACGGCTGTATTTGCCAATTTAAAGCAAAATTTATTCAACGATGTCAATTTAAATGTGGCGTATACCTTCCGTAAAGAAGATACTAATACCCAACTGCTTTATACAGGTGGGCAAGTCGATAAAGCAACCAATACCAGCCCTTTGAAAAACAAACCAGATCCTAAGACTGGTAAAATAACTGATAATGTTTCAGTCTACGGCTCTGAAGCGACAAATGAAGAAAACAATATTGATCTTTTCATCAATGCACCTTTTACATTGTTCAATCGTCCACAAGAAATTATTATCGGTGGCTCATGGAACAAAAATGAAAAAACCAAGGATATTTTTGGCGGCTCAAATGCAAATAATGAAATTGAAAAATATTTAGGTGGACCACTTAATTATAATAATATGACACAGCCCCTACTCCGATCAGTAGTATTAAATGGGGTCAATGTACTGAATGAAACCACCCAAAGCTCAGCATATATTTCTGGTAAATTTCAAATTCTTGATCCTTTAAAAGTGATTGCAGGGACGCGTTTATCAAATTGGAAATATGAATCTGCAAATGGTGTAGGCAACCGTGAATTTAACAATGAGATAACACCTTATATTGGTGCTATTTATGATTTTGCCAAAGATCACTCTGTTTATGTCAGCTATACAGACATTTTTAAACCACAAAGCCGTAAAGATGTGAATGATCAATACTTAGACCCAGCACAAGGTAAGAACTACGAAGCTGGTTTAAAAAGTGAATGGTTTGGGGGACGTTTAAATACCGCTTTATCACTATTTCGAATTCAACAATCGAATTTTGCTGAAGCAATAACAGGACAATTTATTGTACGTAATGGTCAGCTTACAAATGAACAAGCTTATCGTGGTGTAGATGGCGTTGAAAGCAAAGGTTTTGAGTTCGAAGCAGATGGTGAAATTAATGATCATTGGGGAATAAACTTTGGTATTGCTAATTTTGAAGCAAAAGATGCTAAAGGCGTCAAAGTAAACACTACAAATTCACGTACGACATCTAATCTATTTGTAAAATATAAATTAGATCAGTGGAGCGCTGGACTTGGCTTAAATTACAAAAGCAAATACTACACTGGTACTGGAAGCACACGTATAGATCAAGATGCTTTTGTACTTGCGGGTGCAATGCTGGGCTATCAAGTCGATAAAAATATTAAACTTCAGTTGAATGTTGAAAATATTTTTGACAAAAAATATTATGAAGGTATTGGTGCTAATTCTATGAACTGGGGAACACCAAGAAATGCAACGCTAAGTGTTCGTTATAATTTCTAATCCCACTCATATTTAATTTTCTTTTTAAAAACCTTCTAATCGTTTAGAGGGTTTTTTATCATTTTAAATGACTTAATAGTTATGTATAGACTCTTTAAAAGCCACTATATAGTCAATTTGTTGAAAACCCCATTCAGTAAATCATCTGATCTATACTTTAGAGTGATTGAAAAAGTTGTTGTAGCGTTTGGATAAACCAAGTTCGTGCATCCAAATCATCTCGATGATTGTACCAATTTACGCTGACATTAAAGGGTTTGACTGAAAATGGTAATTCAAAAATATTTACATCACTATTTCGCTCATACACTTTTGCAGCACGTGAAGGCAAAGTCACCAATAATTCAGAACTGTTCACCACATCTTGCAATACACTAAAATGTGGGAGTTCTAGCATAATTTTTCTTTTTAACCCCAATTCTTTAAGCTTCTGATCAATTTCAATATGCCCTGTCGAAGATTTAATAGCCGCGTGTTTTTCTTGTAAGTATTGTTCTAAACTCAGTTGCTCCCTAATCCGTGGATGGTTTTTGTCAGCAATGCACATATAGCGTTCTTCAAATAAGTTGCGAGATTCTATTTTTGGCATGACGGTATAGCTGCTATTAAATACAGCCGCATCTAAAAAACCCTCAACTAGCCATTCCTCGACTTTATCAGACTGAATTTCTTCAATTTCTATTTTAATAAATGGTGCTTCTTGTACCAGATGTTGAATCAATGATGGTAATAAACAAATTTCGCCTAAGTCTGATAGCCCTAAACGAAAAGCTCGCGTTGATGTTTTGGGATCAAATCGTTGTGAAGCGATAATTGCCATTTCAATATCAGAAATCGCCTGCCTAAAACTGGGATATAAACTTTGCGCAAGTTTGGTGGGTTTTACGCCAAATTTATCTCGCTCAAAGAGTGGATCGTTTAAAGATTTGCGTAAACGGTTCAAATTATAGGTGACTGAAGGCTGACTCAAATTCAGTCGTTCAGCCGCATGACTGATATTTTTAGTTTCAAAAATAATGACAAACACTTTGATAAGACTTAGATCAATCAATTTTAATCTCTCGATTCAATGAGGAAGGTTTTGCCTTCCCCAATCTAGCTTTAGACTTGTACCGTTTTAACCGCCAATTTTGTGTTTTTCAAACGTAGATGAATCATTGAAATACTCAGCACAGCAATCATACATGGGATTGAAAGCGCGATGAAATTATAATGAATCGGTAAATTTAAGCTTAATAACCAACCACATAAGATGGGTCCTAAAATCGCCCCCAAACGCCCTACACCCAATGCCATTCCTAAGCCCGTTGCACGGATATTTGATGAATAAAATTGTGACATATAAGCCAATAATAATATTTGCCCACCAATGGAAGCCGCACCAGCAACAGCAATACAAAAATAAAGAATAATCGTTGGTAAGTTAAAACTGAGTAATATAAATGCAGCAGCCCCACTTAAAAATAGCGTACATAATACTTTGACCAAATTAAACCGATCCGCTAAATAGCCTCCGCAAATTGCACCAAGCATTCCGCCGATGTTCAAGGCGAGCAGAAAAACCAAACTAGTCGACAGATCATAGCCTGCTTCTAGCATTAATTTCGGTAACCAGTTGCCTAAGGCATAGACCAAAACCAATGCCATAAATACACTCAACCAAAATAAAAGTGTAATCATTGCTCGATTGTCTGCAAATAAATCCTTGATTGGAGATTGAGAGGAAGATTGATTGTCTTGATCGAGACAAATTTTTGTTTGAGCTGTGTAATTAATATCGCGATTAATTTGTTTAAGAATGTCTGCTGCTTTTTCAGTTTTATTTCTGCGAACCAAATAATCAATTGACTCAGGTAATAACAGCCAAATGATAGGTACCAATAACAGTGGTATACCCCCAAGAATAAACATAATTTTCCAACCAAATTGTGGAACTAACCACATTCCCAATAAAGCTGAACACATTCCACCAACTGCATAACCACTAAACATGAGCGATATTAAAGTTGAGCGTAATTTTTTTGGTGCATATTCGGTCATCAGTGCAATGATGTTTGGCATCACGCCACCCAAGCCCAAACCTGCCAAAAATCGAAAGATTCCAAAACTTTGCGGATCACTTGCATAGCCGCAAAGTAAAGTAAAACCACTGAATAAACAGATGCATAAAATGATTAATTTTTTACGGCTAAAGCCATAGCGCTCTAATTTATCACTCAAACTTCCAAAAAGAATCGCTCCAAACATCATGCCAAATAAGGCAACACTACCTAAAAATCCTGCTGTGATACTGTCAATTTTCCATTCTGCCATCAGCTTAGGCAGCGCCACCCCATAAATCACTAAATCATAACCATCAAAAATGATGATCAATGCGCTGAGTAAAATCACTCGCCAATGAATCGCCTTTAATTTGGCATGATCAATGACTTCATTTGCATTTATCGTTTGCATAATAGACCTCCCTGGTCAGATTATTCTGTTTTATGTCTTTTTTTATTTAGCTATATATTTCACTTTGCTGTAATTGATTGGTCAATGCAGCTTGGGCTTGCTGAATATCTTGCTCAAGAGAATGCTGCCATAACCAATCAAAACGATGTGTTAAATGCTGTCCGATAGATTCAAAATCTGAATATTTCGATGAATACAATTCGTATATTTCACCTGATTCACGTGATGTGTTTTGAACTTTGACTGCACGTTCTAAGCGTATTTGCTGATATATTTCAGAAACAAACTGAATGGATTCATGTGTTAGTTCAGGGTTTTCTAATAATTTTGCAAGGATTAAAGCATCTTCAAGACCTTGCCCAGCTCCTGCACCTTGATGTGGCAACATCGCATGCGCAGCATCACCTATCAAAATCACATTATTGGTACTGTTTTTATAAGTCTCTAAAGGCTGAATTTCATGTAAAGCCCAGATTGTTGGCGAGTCAATCAGTTCCAATAAGGCTTTACAGCTTTCACTCCATTCTAAAAAATCAGCCAACATTTGTTGTTTTGAAACAGCCATTGTCCAAGGTATATTTTCAGCCAATACCGTTTGTGTACGATCTGACTTAAATGCCACAATATTGATTTCCTCACCCTGTCGAATTGGGAAAGTCAAAATGTGTTTATCTTTACCTAAAAACATTTGCGGAACATCTGCGATTTCCACATCGCGCCCTAATTTTTCAATCGCTTGTTTATAGTCTTGATACTTAATGATCCCCCGATATGCCCAAGTTCCAGAAAATTGAGGTTCACTACGTGGCAATTGATGTGAATCCAGCACATGATTTCGGACAACGGAACGAATACCATCACAACCAATTACATAATCAAAGGTTGCCTCTTGACCATCAATGAAGCACACCGTCACTTGATCTTCATCTGCTTCAATATTTTGTACACGTTTGTTGAAGTGTACATTTGATAACGGAACTAAAGGAATTAAGCTATCGAGAAAATCTGCACGATGTACTGAAGACTGTCCAACAGATGGAGCAAGAGATGCTGATAGATATTCGTCGGTATAGCCATTCCGCCATTGGAACCAAATATCGGTATAGGGCGCTTTGACCTGATCTGCAATAGATTGATATTCTTGGCTTAAACCTAACAATTGGATTGCTTTTACCGCATTTGCACCAAAAGAGATTCCTGCACCAATTTCTGAAAATTCAGCAGCAGACTCAAATAAATGTACATCTAAGTTTGTATTTTTAACCAATTGGGTCATGAGTGCTAGTCCAGCAATACCTCCACCAATGACTGCAACTCTAATTTTTTTGTCCATTTTAGCATTCCTTACTAAATTACTTAGAATTCTATAATTGGTTATTTTTTAAGATAAATCCAATTTATATTTTTTGGTTCATACTATCTATTTTTTTGATATTTAGTTCAGGCTCTGCTTTTAAATCTGCTTTTGTTTTTTATTTATTGTTAATAAAATCAATCACCTAATAAATTTCATTGGATCATGATATAAGGCTAATAATTTTGAAAAATTGCCGAATAACTTAATTTATGCGCTTAACGTAAAGCAATGAGATTTTGTATTTCTGACATGTATCACTCATTTTGAGTGATACATGTCAATCTGATGATCAGTTTAAATAAATACAAATTAGCAAAAGACACATCCTAGAAACTTACAGTCCAAGCAAGTTGCGCTGTCCGTGGTGCGCCAAGAAATAAATAATCATCGCCTAAGAAATTTCCGGCATCTCTCCAATACTGTTTATTGAAAAGATTGTCGATATTGAATCGAAGTGTATTGTCATAGCCATAAGCTCTGAAATTATAAGCTGTGCCTAGATTAAATACGGTATAACTCGGCACTTTGACTGTACCCATTTTATTGGCATATTTACTGCTGCTGTATTGCATACCTGCCAATAAGCGTAACCCCTCTATTTGTGCCACTTGATAAGAGAGATAGTTTGCAAAACGAACTGATGGCACATTTTGTGTCTGATGCCCTTGATATTCAGTAACTTGGATGTCCTTTAAACGTGAACGTGTCAGTGCCAAAGTCGAGACCAAATCCAGATTTTGACTTAAACGCCCTTGCACACCTAACTCTAATCCAAGGTTATGCTGTTGACCTTCAGCAATAAAATCTCGTTCAGTATTGGTATATTGATTGTCCTGTTTTAAATCAAACACTGCTGCCGTAAACAGCAAATCTTGCCACTGTTGTTTAACACCTAACTCATACTGAGTTGAATGTACAGGAGCTAAAGTTAGACTTGGATTGTTGGCAAACCACGGAGCTTGTCCACCATCACTTATGCCTTTGGCATAAGAAGCATAAATGTTGGTATGTTCCCAAGGATGATACATCAGCGCAAATTGGGGTAAGAAACGATTAAAATTGGTGTCTCGAATCTTATTTGACTCGACATTGTAGGCTCCCTCATTGAGATGAATCAGTTTGCCACCCAAAGAGACTGACCATTCTGGATTAAAAGCAATTAAATCAATGATATTCAATGCTGTTTGTTGACTATCTAATGATTTATAGTGTTTACCCAAATGCTTATCTGTGGGGATATAGCTTTGCGGGTCCTCACCTATATTTCCTGTAGACTCAGCCCCTTCAACTACAGGTAAATTAATTGCATCATATTGTGTATGACGTTTAGCAGTTTGAGATAATTCTAAACTTAACTGATGCTGCAAAAAACCAGTGCTGAATGCCCCATTCAATCCGATTTTAAATTGGTTGGTTAAGTAGCTATCATCTGGACTGCGAAAATCATAAATATCGTAGTTGCCATTTTGATCAAAGCTATTCCCTAAGCCCGTCGTTTGACAAATACTGCTATAACATCCCCAAGGAAATGCAGCGTAATCATCTATCACCACACGACTTTGTGATGCTGTAAAATTTGCTTTCCAATGATCATTGAACTGAAATAAATATTTTAAACTGGCATTTAAACTGTCGCTGGTTACGGGTTTACTCCAGCTTTGATAAGCAAGTAAACGATCCCATTTCACATTTTGGGGAAGTGTCGTTCCATCCAATAACTGATATCCTGCCACTGAACGTTGACGTTGTCGCTGTGATTCTAGATCAAATTCTAACTTTGAACGTTCAGAAATATTCCAATCCAGCGCCATAGAACCAAACAAGCGCTTACCATCGGCATGTTCAACGTAGGAATGAATATCTTCTGTCGCAAGATTGATGCGATAACCAAACTGTTGGGTGTCTCCAAACAATCCACCTAAATCCGTTGCCACGCGAAAACCACCATAACGGTCGGTTTCTAATGTCATTGAACGAATATCTTCAGGTCGTTTGGTGACATAATTGATCACACCACCCGGTGTTGACATTCCACTTTGAATGGCACTGATGCCCTTTAAAATCTCGACCTGAGCTTTATTCTCAAGCGCAATATTTTGTTCGCCACGGACTAAGTTGCCATTCAGTAAATAGCTTGATCCAAGATTTAGCCCAAAACCACGCATCATAAAATTAGAATAATAACCAATAGGTGCATAACCATCGCCAATAGCTGCATCGTTCTTAACCACATCAGATAGTGTTTTTGCATGCTGATCTGCTAAACGATCTGCAGTAATGGTGTGGATTGAAGCTGGAATTTTAGCAATATTAGACTGACTAAAACCTGATAAATTGATCTTGGGTTGATAATAAACCGTTTGTGCTGCTTCGGTTTGAACGTCGACTTTAATCGTTTTAAGCTGTTGTGTATTTTTTTCCGTTTCTGCATGTAGCAGTACTGGACTCAATGCCAAACATGAAAATGAACCAACTGCCAGCAACGCTTTTTGTAAACGAGAAAATGGATACCTTTTCACTGTAATTGCCTAACCCCAAGATAATTTTACAAGCTAAATTTTAGCGCATGAGTATTCACAATTTTTTCTCAATGAACAAGCATTTCTATGCCATATTTAAGAATAATTCATGCTTTTATTGTGCAAGAAATCCATAATTTATTTA
Organism: Acinetobacter sp. WC-743; assembly: GCF_000335555.1. Taxonomy (NCBI): domain Bacteria; kingdom Pseudomonadati; phylum Pseudomonadota; class Gammaproteobacteria; order Moraxellales; family Moraxellaceae; genus Acinetobacter; species Acinetobacter sp. WC-743. Next base: position 21,218 of record NZ_AMFQ01000139.1, read on the forward strand.
TGTATATTACGATAAGCTATCTTTCTGTTTGCGTTATTTTTCAGCAGTTTTTTATTAAGTACTTTAGACCTTTTACGAAAGTCATTTTAGAAATAAGGGACATGTCACTGCGCGACTAGACGCTTGAAGTCAATATCATTGAATTTTGTTATTTTTTATATTTCATAAAACTATTAGACCTCTTGCGTTAGTCAAAATTTGAGCAGCTGTGATCTTTCTTATATAGTCAATCTGTTGAAAAATTCATACAGTAGAATATCATTTCTCTTGATCAATAAAATTAAAGCGATCAATATATTGTTTGATGATATAAAGCTTGCATTGCCACGCTTTAGCTCTAAAGTTTAAATTGTTTTGCGTAGGCGATACTCTACTTTTCAGAGATGAAAAGTAACAAAAATCTTCCGTTGAGCGAGGGGTACATCCTAATACCCCCGCTCAACATGGCGACATCCATGTCGCCTCGTGATAGCAAGACTGTTTATGATTCAAAAGTACAAAATAAATGAATCATCCAAATCACTTGTATGAATAATCAGGTGGTTCGACTATATAAGGTATTGCATATAGCTAAATGACCCAAAAATCTACTTTTGCAAGAGGTCTATTATAAAATAGTTTATACTTTCGCAAGAAATATAGTGTTTTTAATTTTATTTTAATTTATGTTAAACAGTAATTAAATTTATATTTTTAGAGTAAATTAATGATAAACTATATTCGAACGTTTTATATTGAATCTAAAATTAAAAAAACAGTAGATTTGGAGCTAAACAAATACAATTACTTTAATTTAATAAAAAAATTTAAAAATGAAAATTTTATTAGCGCAAAAGAATTACTAAGATTAGATATTTTATTGGATTCATATACATATTCAGTAAAATTAAGACCTCTAGATGGCAATCTTACAAACAGTAGAACAGAACTAGAAAAATATCTGAAACTTCTTATAAAAAAAGATCTTGAAAGAAAATATATTAATTTAAGAGATGTCGGCTTTTTATCATGCTCACGAGATGAAGGCCTTTTTTCAGATTATACTAATATTTCTAGTTGGTGGCTTGCAACATTGTTTAAAGGAAAGAAAAGCTTATCAGATGAAAAACGCGAAAAATATCTAAAATTTAATCAAGAACAGATATCAGAAACTATTATAGACAAGGAAAACCCATCACCTGATAGTTTTACAGATAATCATCAGGATTTTTATAAATTTCAATGGCATAATAAGATTATGGCTAATAATGGTGGTGGCTCTCACCGTTTAGGACGCGTTATAACGCTATGTAATGAGTTTGATCATAATGAATTTTATGAGACTAATCTTCATAGCTTTTATATAGATAATTTAATTTTAGATACATTATTTGAAAAATATTGCCTTTTTATAGTTTTTAAAGATGAATCAATTATTCATTTTATAAACTTTATTTACTCAAAAAAAATTGAAGCATATACGCTTGATTTAGAAAATTTTCAAATTTTAATAATTAAAAAGGATAATACTTCTTCAAGCATATGTGCGATTTTAAATAATCAGCAGAATATTAAAGAATTTCTGGAACAATTTATGATCTGAATAGTCATTAAAAAAACGAGATATACCTAATTGTTTATTTAAGCTGATTGATGCAAAAGTTTGTTTAATCACTTCATTATGGATTTTCGAATTTCTCGTGGTGTCATTCCAAATAAAACTTTGAATTGTTCTGTAAATCTTGATTGGGATTGATAACCACATTGATTAGCAATGTGACCAATATTCAATTGAGTCGTTTGCAACAAATGTAATCCATGACTTAAACGTGTTCTACTCCGAATATCTTGAATATTCTCACCTTCATTTTTTAATTTACGTCTCAAGGTCGAACTACTCATAAAAAGATCTGCTGCAATTAACTCAGCAGTCCAATCCAAAGTTAGATTATTTGCAATCATGCGATGTATTTTTTCACTGAACCGATGGGTTTGATTGATATTGGAAACATCGCGATATCCAAGATGATAAAGAATGCTTAACAGTTCTTTTTTTCTATATTTCATCACTCCTGCTGAGGACATTATTGCGAGTTGCATATATTGTAAAAGTGCAGTTTTAAGGATTGTATTGATATCCCCCTGTAGATATTCAACAGGCTGCTGAGGGTTCATTGACAAGTCAGTAAAATCCTCTTGCTCAAAATCGATCAGCACAGCAAAATATTCCTCTTGATGGGGTATATTTCTCATATCTATACGTGAGCTATTCGATAAAAATACAAAAGTTCCTGATTGGCATGTGACCAATTCCGATGTACCTAATTGTTTCTCACCATTTAAAATAAAGATAAGCAATGGCTTTATAATTGGTACGTTACTAATCATTTGTTCTTTATGGGAACAATAAATTGAAAAGGGTAAATATTGCTGTTGATTGATCGCTGTTTTAGCTATAGCAATGAGGTCATTCATGATTGAATATTTGGAATGTAATCATGATTTTAATTACATTCCACTCCGTTCAAATTAGATTATTTAATAGCCCCCTATCTTTGATAAAGAGCTTCGATTGTACTTGATGCAAGACTATGCGCTTTAACCATGTAGCCCGTTAATGCACTTGATGCATCTTTAGGTAGATCTAGCTTCTCAGAAAGTGCGTAGACCGTAAATTGATAACGATGAATCCCATGACCTTTTGGTGGGCAAGCTCCGCCAAATCCAGTTTGTCCAAAATCATTTGTTAAATTTATGACTCCTTTAGATTCTAATTTTCCATGACCTGATGGAATCGAAGTGACTTCGGTGGGTATATTGACTGCTTGCCAATGCCACCATCCACTGCCTGAGGGAGCATCTGGATCATAAACCATAATCGCATAAGCTTTGGTTGCTTTTGGCGCCCCACTCCAAGACAGCTGTGGAGATTTGTTTTCACCTGAACACCCAAAGCCTTGGTATTCATGTTTCTTTTTCATGATTTCTCCCTGCGTGATGTCTGTACTTTTGAGCTTGAACTCATCCGCATAGGTAAAGCCTGAAAAAATACTGAGCAACGGAAATATAAATTTCACAATGTTTTTATTCATTAAGTTTATCCTGTCTAAATACAGCATCTTAATGTTTTTAATAAAATTTAATTCTCTCTAAGTTGCCATTTTTTCGCCTAAATCAATCATTCTTAATTATATTGGAAAATATATTGAAAAATATGTCGATAAGTAACTGATATGAAATTGATTACAATCAAAAATGTACTCATCAATGATGCTCTAAATGACTGCTAATCTAGCAATACTATAAAACCCATCTTTATACTGATATTATGATGGATTTCAAATATTACATTAAAACTTTGTTTTTAAATGATTTATTTCAATACAAGATATTGATTTAAATTTTGTAGGGCAAAATTGGTGACGGATAAGTTGCCGCAACTATTTTTGCGTGTGAATATGATCCAGTCAGGGATGATGCTGAGCGTTATGCCGAAAGATTAAAAAATGCAGGTATTGATGTGAAATTACATCTGTTAACTGGAATGATTCATGGAGCAATTCATATGACGGCAATCACCTCAGAAGCCCGAAAAATTTATCAAAAAATTGAGTGAGCTATAGACTAAGGCTGAACCAATACGACAAGACTTAAGCAAGTTCAAAAGGTCAGTCTCTCAATATTTTTGTTTTAAATGTTTCATACAACCCAAACAGCCTGTTATTCATCGAACAGGCTGTTTTGAACGATATAGCTATATCAATTTAAGGTGTTGTTACTTTACTTGCATCTTCAGCAAACTCTCTAAAATCAGCTTTTCGAATTTTAGCGTGAATACCTTTGGTTTTATCGACGACTTGAGACACTTCAAAATCAGTTGCAGCACTTAAGTAAGCATAAGCAATTGCTTCATCGATGCCATATTCTTTATTTAAGAAACGAATTGCTTCTCGTGTAGACTTTTTCATCGCTTCGTCAAGGTCAGGGTCTAAACCGGGTGTGATCCAAAACTCAGCATTTTCTGCTAAGGGTTGTACAATCTCTTGCCCCGGAATCTTATCCTTACCCGCTTTTAACAAAGTAAACTTTAAGGTCGCACGAGCAGAAGCCTCTAAAGCAGTTAAAGCGACTTCACCATCACCTTGCGCAAAATGACTATCGCCTGTGTAAAACAAAGCCCCTGCAACCTGAACAGGATAGTAAGCTGTAGACCCAGCGCCTAATTCATTAATATCAATATTACCACCATACATGGCAGGTGGGACTGAATGAACGGGTTCTGAAGTATTCGGTGCTACACCCATGATGCCCATGAACGGGCTCAACGGGAATCGAATTGACTTACCTGATTCAGTTTTTAATACACCTTCATATTCACCTTTGGCATTTTTTTCGATGGGGGTAAATACTGAAACATTACCATAGCGTTCAGGATGTTCGGGTGAAGCATCCGCCTGTTGCGGTTTTTTAGGAAACTCACCAACCAAAGCACCTTTGCCATGACGATTTGAAATCACCCCATAAGGCACACGAGGTTCAACTTTAATCACTTCTACTTTTAAAATATCACCGGGTTGTGCGCCTTGAATTGCAATTGGACCAGTCACGATGTGTGGTCCATCTTTATGAAAATCATGCTTTAGATGAGATTTGGTAATAGTTTTTGCTTCATCTAAAATATATTCATCTGGAACACCCTTAGACTTAAAGAATTTTTCTGCATCTCTTCCTTGATCTTCAAGCAAGCCTTCATGTGAAACCGTATCGAATGTCACGGTACTTCCTGATGGCACCGAAAGTACAGGTTTAGCATCTTTATTTGGTAGGTATCCCCACGTTATCGTATTCAAGGTCGAAGGAACATAATAGTTACCTTTATATTCACCTTCTTTAAGCTGAACGGGTTTAGTGGAAAGCTGTTTAAGAACATTAAAATTATCCGCTTTAGCGACTGAAGAACCGAGAGTGGCAAAAATAAATAAAGACAAAACCGTGTGCTTAAACATATAACAGCCCCTTAATCATTGAAAAATAAAAATATTGTGCATGTGAAGTACAGCAAGTTTCATGCCATAGCAAAAAATCACAGGATTTAGAGGTTTTCAATTGAAAATGTGCTGTTTAAAGCCACAGTGATGAACCAATAACGGGCATTTTTTAATTATTGGTAAAAAAAACAGCAACATGAATTTAGCATAAGCTGCCCATGTTGCTGAGGATTTTAAATTTTATGAGGATTTAATTTCTTTTTGTGCAAAAGACTTTGCTTTGTTTGGAAATACATCAGGCTTTAAGAATGATGATGCAATGATGGCAATCACAGCAAAACTGACGATATAAGTGATGACCAAATGTGTGCTACCACCACCGATACTTAAAAGTTTTGTCGCAATCAAAGGAGCTAAACCTCCACCTAATACACCCGCAAACTGTACAGAGATCGAAATACCACTATAACGAATTTCAGCAGGGAATTGACGCGCAAAAAGCTGAGATTGTGGTGCATACATAATTGGGAATACAACGCCAATTGCCAATACAATCGCAGTCCACACCAGCACAGGATCTTTGGTATTCAACATGGCAAAGAATGGATAGCTATACAGTGCTAAGACGCATAGACCAAACCTAAACATATTCCGTTGACCGACCTTGTCTGATAAATGTCCACACAGTGGGGTCATGACCATAATTACCCCTGCACCACAAATCGTCGCAAATAATATTTCTTGTCGTGCGATACCTAATTGTGTCGTGGTGTATGCCAAGGTAAAAGTTGAAGCAAGATAGAACCACGCATTTTCAGCCGCACGTGACAATATAATAGTCAGTAATTCCTTAGGATGATTTTTAAATACTTGCAATGCAGGGACTTTAATTTCTTCAGCCTGTTGTTTAACTTGCTCGAAATCTGGAGATTCTGGAACTTTAACTCGGATATACCAACCTACGCCCAATAACACAATACTGGCTAAAAACGGTATTCTCCAACCCCAGCTAAATAGTGCTTCTTCGGGTAACATTGAAACTAGCCCTAAAGCAATTGAAGCCAGCATTAGACCACCACCAGTACTGGCTTGTGGTAAGCTCCCCCAAAAACCCTTATTACCTTCAGGTGCATGCTCGACAGCCATCAGCACTGCTCCGCCCCATTCTCCACCCATTGCCATACCTTGGATAAAGCGCAAGATAATTAAGCAAATGGTTGCCCAATATCCAATCGACTCGAATGTAGGTAACAACCCAATCATGACGGTAGGAATACCCATTAACATTAAGGTCACCAACAACATTGATTTACGACCAATTTTGTCACCAAAATGCCCAAATACGATCCCACCCAATGGTCGTCCAATAAAACCAACAGCATAGGTTGCAAATGCCGCAAGAACACCTGTCAAAGGGTCTAAGTTGGGAAAGAATAACTTATTAAAAATCAGTGCTGCTGCTGCACCATAGATAAAAAAGTCATACCATTCAATGGTCGTCCCCACCATACTTGAAATACCTGCTAAGCGGTGTGATGACTTTTTATTATTCGGATTTGTTCCTTGTACATCCTTCATTGCTCTATTCCTTCTTAACCGTTTTTTACATCCATTGAGATATATTCCATATATCTTGTATGATCCTTGGATTCACTTAAAAAATTTCTCTGATTCTCCCTTCATTTATTTGAATGAACATATTGTTTTAGCATCAGTGTGCTTTATGGCTAACCCAGTTCAGCCAATATTTTTTCTAAAACAGGATTGCTTTTTTGCCACTTTGGTTGCTTATCTTTATCAATGATTAGGGCACGAACGCCTTCTAAAATATCACCATGCTCAAACCAAATATCCTGCAAATCTCGTTCAAGTTGCATGCATTGCTGTAAAGAAAGCCCTCGACCTAAATATTGCAGTCTTAAACTGGTCTGCTTGGCCAATAAGGAACGTTGCTGCAAGGTATTTAAAACTTGAGTTGCCCATGCTTGATGTTGTTGATCTGATTCATTGGCAAGGCTTTGTTCAATTTCATCTAAGTTCTCAAAACCAAAATGCTTACGAATATTGTCCACCCATCCACTGAGTTCACTTTCTACAGGTCGAGTGATAAATTTTGAAATGATCTGATCAATATGATCTTTGCTTAAATAATCTGTTTGGCTTAAAGCCTCTTCTAGTGCAGGAAACTGTTGACTGGGTACATGGTAATCTATCAAATCTAGATATAGGGCATCGCTACTAGTGATCTGGTCACCTGTAGTCGCCAGATACACCCCAATATCATCCAAACGTGATAAGAAATGTGTGGCTGCGACATCTGGAAAGAAACCAATCGCTGTTTCAGGCATCGCAAAACGTGATTTTTCACTGCTGACAATAATATGGCATGCCTGAGCCAAGCCAAAACCGCCCCCCAAAACATAGCCATCAAGTAATACCACAACCGTTTTTTGTGAGGCACGTATACAGTTCAGCATGGCATATTCAGCAATGAAGTACTCCTTATGACCCGCTGTGCCATTTTTAAAGTGATCATAGAGGTAACGAATATCACCACCTGCACAAAAAGCTTTTGGACTGTTGGATTTAATCAATATCGCCTGAATAGTTGTATCATCTTGCCAAGTTTCGATTTGCTGATGAATACCATTGATCATATCCAAGGTCAGCGCATTCAGACTCGATACACGATTTAATACAATGATGCCTAGAGCACCTTTTTGTTCAATGATTAAATGATTTTCGTGGTCCATGATTTAATCCTCTTATTATTGATTTTTAAATTGCGCTTGGCGCTTTTCTACAAAGGCTTGCATACCTTCTTTTTGATCTAAAGTCGCGAATATTGAATGAAAACTACGACGCTCAAAAAGTAAACCTTCGGCTAAACTCACTTCAAAAGCACGGTTAATCGACTCTTTGATCATCATTGTCGCCACTAAAGATTTTTCAGCGATCTTTTCAGCGGCTTGTAAGGTTTCAGCTAAAAGTTGATCTTTAGGGAAAATACGGGCGACTAAACCACTGTGTTCAGCTTCAATTGCCTCCATTTGTCGAGCAGTCAGACACATTTCCATCGCTTTGGCTTTACCCACCGCCAAAGTCAAGCGCTGTGTTCCGCCTATACCAGGAATAACCCCAAGCGTTACTTCAGGTAAACCAAACTTGGCATTGTCAGCACAGTAGATAAAATCACACATCAACGCCAATTCACATCCACCACCTAATGCGTAGCCACTGACTGCGGCAATTAAAGGTTTACGGCGCTGAGCAATTCGATCGGCAAGGTTAAAGAAATCATCAAAATAGATATTGGGAAAGTTTAATCCTGCCATTTCTTTAATATCAGCACCTGCTGCAAAGGCTTTTTCTGAGCCAGCCAGCACCATACAACCAATATTTTGATCTTTTTCTAAATCGTCCAAAGCTAAATTTAATTCATCAATCAACATAGAATTCAATGCATTTAATGCCTTGGGACGGTTAAGCGTAATCAAACCTACGCCGTTTTGCTTTTCCAATAAAATCGTTTCAAATTGCATATTTCAATTCCTAATCTGTAGCTACGCAGTGTCTTGTGGTACGACTTATAAACTTCGTGCAATGACCAAACGTTGGATGTCACTGGTGCCTTCATAAATTTGACAAATACGAGCATCACGATAAATACGCTCAATAGGAAAATCTTTTAAATAACCGTAACCACCAAATACTTGTAGCGCTGAAGAACAAACACGTTCAGCCATTTCTGACGAAAACAGTTTTGCCATAGATGCTTCGTTCAAACAGGGTTTACCAGCCTCTTTCAACCGTGCAGCATGGTGAACCAACTGTCGTGCAGCTTCGATTTCTGTCGCCATACTGGCTAAACGAAATGCAATCGCTTGATGTTCAAAAATAGCTTTCCCAAAGGTAATACGTTCTTTGGCATACTTGCTCGCTTCTTCTAACGCTGCACGGGCTAAACCTACTGCTTGGGCTGCGATCCCAATACGTCCGCCTTCAAGATTAGACAAGGCAATCTTTAAGCCTTCGCCCTCTTTACCCAACATCAAGCTTTGGTGTACACGAACATCTGTCAATGCAATTTGGCAAGTATCTGAAGCATGTAAACCCAGTTTTTCTTCTGTACGAATGACTTCATAGCCGGGTGTTTCACGCGGTACAATAAAGGCACTGATCCCTTTTTTACCTGCTTGAGGATCAGTTACTGCAAAGACAATAATGACACCTGCATTATGTCCAGACGTAATGAACTGTTTAGCACCGTTAATTACCCAATCATCACCATCTTTCACTGCGCGTGTTTTCAGTGCTGCGGCATCAGACCCAGTATGCGGTTCAGTCAAAGCAAATGCGCCAATCATTTCCCCTTGCGCTAAGGGCATTAAGTATTTTTGTTTTTGTTCATTCGTACCAAATTTAGCGATTGGCACACAACCCACAGAATTATGTACACTCATGATGGTTGAAGTTGCACCATCTGCTGCTGCGATTTCTTCTAATGCAAGCACATAAGCCAAATTTCCTGTATCAGAACCACCCCATTGTTCAGAAATTAACATCCCCATAAAACCCAATTGTCCCATTTGAGACAATGCTGTTTTTGGAAATACACTGTGTTTATCCCATTCTGCTGCATGCGGTTTAATTTGTTCTTGAGCGAAATTTTTCGCCATATCCTGAATCAATAATTGTTCTTCAGTAAATTGCATTTTTCATTCCTTGATCTGTTACATCACCTGCATAAAGCCTGCTCAGCTTATGCAGGATTTATACTAACCTGCATTCTTTTCTAATTGTTGTTTGGCAATCTCTTGATTACGCAATAAAAACCGTTGGATTTTGCCACTAGGTGTTTTTGGAAGCTCTATCACAAACTCCACTTGTCTTGGATAAGCATGTGCCGATAAGCGCTTTTTAACAAATTGCCCCAGTTGTTCTGCCAAACTGTCAGAAGCAATTTGATGCTCTGCTAAAATCACAAAAGCTTTGACGATTTCAGTTCTTTCCGCATCAGGAACACCGATTACAGCTGCTTCAATGACCGCATCGTGTTCAAGTAAAGCACTTTCTACATCAAAAGGACCAATTCGATAGCCTGAGGTGGTAATCACATCATCACTACGCCCAACAAAACTCATGCTGCCATCTGCATGCAGTTCAGCAGTATCACCGGTTAAATAGTAATGTTTTACAAAAGGTGATTTACGGCTTTCTTGATAGCCACCGAACCACATCATCGGTGATTGCTGGATATCCACTGCTAAAATTCCAGGTGTATCTGCTGGAAGCTCGTTGCCTTGTTCATCAAGCACAGCAACACGGTATCCTGGACTTGCAAAACCAGCAGCACCAGCACGCACCTCATGCTCCAAACCATGATGGTTACACACCACCATGCCAACCTCAGTTTGTCCATAATGATCGAAAATAGGTGCATCGAGTGCCTGTTTAAACCAGCGGAAAACTTCAGGATTTAGAGGTTCACCGGCACTACTGACTACACGAAATTTACCTTTCAGTTGCGCCATTTGGGCAGGATCTGCAGCCATCATCATACGATAAGCGGTCGGTGCGCCTGCCAAATTGGTTATTTTATAATCCTCAATAATTTGACATAAACTTTCGATGCTAAAACCGCCTTCATAAAATAAAGTTGCATGCCCCAACAGCAATGGTCCCGTAATGCCATAGTACAGACCATATGCCCAACCCGGGTCAGCAATATTCCAAAAGTTATCTTCTTCACGTAAGCCAATGGCATCTTTCATGTAATTACCGAAAGCAATTAAGGCTTTCAGTGGTACTTCTAAGGGTTTCGCAGGTCCAGTGGTTCCCGAGGTAAACATCAACAAAAATGGAGCTTGAATATTTTGCCTGACCAAATCACAGTGTTCAGACTGTTGTTCGACCTTTTGCCAAAAATCTAAATCGCCATCCATAACACCATGACCATGCTGATCAGCAACCGTCATTATTTGTGGACATTGTGCGATTTCATCCAATTTGCTTCGATTCGCTGTATCAGTTACGACCAATTTACTTTTTGCCAATTGAAGACGATGTTCAATGGCTTTGGGACCAAATGCAGTAAAAAGTGGCTGATAAACTGCACCAATTCGCCAAGCTCCCAAAATCACAACCAGCAATTCTGGTGTTCTTGGTAGTAAACCCGAAATACGATCGCCTGTTTCGACACCTTGTGATTTTAAAAAGTTTGCAAACTGACTCGACCACTTTTTCAGTTGGCTAAAGGTATACTGTTGTTTGCGTCCATCTTTGCCTTGCCAATATAAGGCAATTTTTTCGCTATCAGCATCTGCATGCCGATCGCAGCACTCATAACATGCGTTCAGTTGCTCGACTGAACCCGATAACATTGCTTTTACTGCACCGTCTAAATTAAATGAATTAGCAACTTGATGATAATTCGACATATTATTTACTCCAGTCTGGATTTATTGTTATTCATGACACGAGTGAATCTATAGCTTTCACCATCCTTTGATGGTGAAATGGCTGATATTTGGATTAAGCTTCTTTCGCTAAGTATTGTTGGATAATGCTAGAAAAATCGAGCTGGGCATTTCCTTGCATACACAGTTGCTGATACAACTGCTGAACCAAACCACCTAAAAGAACAGGTTGTTTGACTTGCCCTGCTGCTTCAATGGCTAGACCAAGATCTTTCAACATCAATTGTGTGGCAAAACCATCACTATAGCCACGCCCAGCAGGTGCATTTGCAGAAATACCCGGCCAAGGGTTACAGACTTCAGAACTCCAGCAACGACCACTTGAGCTATTGATCACCCCTGCTAAAGCTTGTGGATCAATACCGAGTTTTGCGCCAAGTGCCATGCCTTCAGCAACGGCTGCCATCGAAATGCCTAAAATAAGATTATTGCAAATTTTCGCAATTTGACCTGCACCCACTTCGCCACAGTGCACGATATTTTTGCCCATTGGTTTGAGTACAGATTGAACTTGTTCAAAGGTATTTAAGTCTGTACCGACCATAAATGTCAGTGTTCCTGCTTGTGCACCAATCGTACCGCCTGATACTGGTGCATCGCATACTTGAATCCCTTGCTCTGCGCCTACGACTGCAATGTCTTTGATGGTTTGTGGATCAATGGTACTGCTGTCTATGCATAAACTACCTTTTTTGAGTACTGCAAGTACGCCATTTTCACCCAAATAAACCTCTTTGACATGTTTTGCAGCTGGGAGCATAGTAATCACCACATCGGCTTGTTCAGCAGCAGCTTGTGGGTTGGCATGTGCAATGCCTCCTGCTTCAGTAAAATGAGCAATGGCAACTTCACTCAAATCAAAGCCATGTACCTTTAAACCAGCTTTGAGGAGATTATGAGCCATCTTACCGCCCATATTACCTAGACCAATAAATGCAATATTCATCCTTGAACTCCTCGATTAACGCAAGCTAATGGTGGTATTCACTTCACCTTTTTCTTGTGTATCTTCAAACCAACGGCTCGTAATGGTTTTGGTTTGCGTATAGAACTGCACGGCTTGCTTGCCATAAGGTCCTAAGTCTCCGAGTTTCGAACCTCGTGAACCTGTAAAGCTAAAGAACGGAACAGGTACAGGAATTGGAATATTAATGCCGACTTGTCCTATATCAATGTTGTTTTGGAAAGTGCGGGCAATCGCACCGCTTTGAGTGAACAAACCTACGCCATTTCCAAATGGATTTGCATTGACCAACTCCATAGCTTGTTCAAGCGTATCAACATGAATAATGGCAAGCACAGGTCCAAAAATTTCTTCTGTATAAATGCGCATATCGGTTGTAACTTGGTTGAAAATAGTTGCTCCCACAAAATTACCATGTTCATAGCCAGCCACTTTTACATCGCGACCATCAAGCAATAATTGAGCGCCTTGTTCAACACCACTATTGATTAAATCTATAACACGGGCTTTGGCACGTGGAGAAATAACAGGACCAATATCGGTTTGAGGTTCATGTCCTGCATTGACTTTTAAGGTCTTGGCTTTTTCGACTAATTCATCAACCCAGTTTTTGGTTTCACCCACCATCACCGCAACAGAAAGCGCCATGCATCGTTGTCCAGCAGCACCAAAAGCAGCACCGACCAAGGCATTTAAGGTTTGTTCTTTATTGGCATCTGGCATTACCACAACATGGTTTTTTGCCCCCATCATAGATTGCACACGTTTAGCATGTTGACCTGCTAAGTTATAGACATGTGTGCCCACAGCAGTTGAACCGACAAAAGAAATTGCTTTAATGTCTTGGTGTGTACATAGACGATCCACTACTTCTTTACCGCCATGAACAACATTCAATACACCTGCTGGAACGCCTGCTTGCACAGCCAACTCAACCAACATCATGGTCGATAATGGATCTTGCTCAGAAGGTTTAAGAACAAAGGTGTTACCGCACACGATTGCCATTGGAAACATCCATAAAGGAATCATGGCAGGAAAGTTGAATGGAGTGATACCTGCACATACGCCCAGTGGTTGTTGCAAGGTATAGGTGTCTACACCACGTGCCACACCTTCGATATATTCACCCATTTGTAAAGTGCCAATTGAACAAGCATGTTCAACTACTTCTAAACCACGTTGAATATCACCTTCTGCGTCTGCCAAAGTTTTGCCTTGTTCAGCAGTCAACACACGGGCAATATCTTTCATGTTGTCACGGATTAAATCCTGTAACTTGAGCATAATGCGCATGCGTGCTTGGATTGGTGTTAAACGCCAAGTTTTAAAAGCTTCTTGTGCAGCCGCAATTGCAGCATCCACTTCATCCAAAGTCGCCATAGGTACACGACCCAGAACTTCCTGTGTTGCAGGATTTAAAATATCTTGCCATTCGGTTGTATTGGATTCGGTAAATTTTCCATTAATTAATAATTTAGCCGTCGTCGAATGAATATTTGACATCGTGTTCATAACCTCTCCATAGGCACTATTTTTTGTTGTTACTTTCTTAGAAAATAGCCAAAAGCACTATTTTCATCAGCTCTGTTTCAATTCAAACTAACAAAGAAAATATAGATGACCAATAGAAATTAACGCACAATGAATGTGCAAATATGCACAAGGACGTCATGAACAATGAAAGTAGATTGGGATCACTTACAGTTTTTTTTGGTGCTGGCTCGCGCAAAAACGCTTACCAATACAGCACGGATCATTGGGGTTGAACACAGCACAGTATCTCGACGAATACAGGCTTTAGAGCTTGCTTTAGGTACACCATTATTTAGAAGAGAAGCAACGGGCTATGAACTTACACAGGAAGGTTTAGCACTTGTACCTCGTGTCGAACAGATGGAACAAGCCTTTTTGCAAATTGAAAAACCGAACTTACCTTTGCAGGGACATGTGCGAATTGGCACACCAGAGGGCTTTGGTACTGCTTTTTTAGCTCAGTTATTGGCAGAATTATCCAAGCAATATCCACTGCTCACTATTGATCTCATCCCTGTGCCTAAAATGATTAAACTTTCGCATCGTGAAGCTGATATTGTCATTTCAATTGATCGTCCTAAATCTGGTCCGTATATTATTACCCGCTTAACGGATTATTGCCTTAAAATTTATGGCAGTAAAACCTATTTAGAATGCACCCAACCTATTAAAAAACTTGAAGATTTAAAAAATCATAAATTTGTGAATTATATTGATGATTTAATTTACAGTCCTGAACTGTATTGTTTAGAACGTTTACCTTTACAACTGAATGCTAATTTTCGAAGTAGCAGTATTTTAGCCCAACAGATCGCTGTCAGTGCTGGTGCTGGATTGGCAATTTTGCCCAAATTTTTAGCGGACAATAAACCTGAACTTGAACAGGTTTTAGCAGAAGAAGTTCGCTTTATTCATACCTTTTGGATGCTGACTTTGGTTGATTTACAGCACGAACCCCGTATTAAATTGGTCTGGGATTTTTTAAGAGCACAGGCGGACAAATATCAGAATTTATTGATGGATTGACCAATCTTTCTAAATCACAAAGCTTTATTTGAACGGTGTATGACCAGCAAAGTTATTTGGTGGTCATACTTTTCAAGAACACATTGTTAGTTTGCTAGACCCACCGCTTTAGCACGTGCCTTATGCAATTTTTTATAACTGTCAATCAAACGTAAATGACGGTCTAAACCCTCTAGCTTCATGCTAGTTTCTGTCAAACCATAAAAACGAATGCTTCCCTCTAGAGAGCCAATCACTGCATCCATACGCTCATCACCAAACATACGGCGGAAATTCGCTTCATAGTCATCCAGATCCATCTCGTCATCCAGTTCGACTTCGAGCATGACATTCATACACTGATAGAACAAACCACGTTCAACGGTATTGGTGTTGTATTGAAGGAACTGTTCCACCAAATCTTTGGCTTCTTCAAACTGCTGTAAAGCAAGATAAATTAACAGTTTTAACTCAAGAATAGTGAGTTGTCCCCATACCGTATTATCATCGAATTCAATACCAATTAACGTCACGATATCGGTATAGTCATCAACCTCAACTTCTTCAAGAAGCTCAACCAAAGCTTCAAGCTGTTCATCATCCAAACGATGTAAATTTAAGATATCTTCACGAAACAACAAGGCTTTATTGGTATTGTCCCAAATTAAGTCTTCGACCAAATAAATTTCAGAATAATCTGGCACGATAATACGGCATGCAGTTGCACCTAAATGCTCATAGACCGCCATGTAAACTTCTTTACCCATTTGTTCAAGAATGCCCATCATGGTTGCAACTTCATCAGCATTGGCATTTTCACCTGTACTGCTAAAATCCCACTCGACAAAGTCATGGTCAGCTTGAGCACTAAAGAAACGCCAAGACACCACACCACTTGAATCAATAAAATGTTCAACAAAGTTATTCGGTTCAGTCACGGCATTAGAGCTAAAGGTCGGCTTAGGTAAATCATTTAAACCTTCAAAGCTTCGACCTTGTAATAACTCAGTCAAGCTACGCTCCAAAGCCACTTCAAGCTTAGGATGCGCACCAAACGATGCAAATACGCCACCTGTACGCGGATTCATTAAGGTGACACACATCACTGGAAATTCACCACCCAACGATGCATCTTTAACCAAGACTGGAAAGCCCTGTTCTTCTAGACCTTTAATACCCTCAACAATACGCGGAAACTTGGCTAAAACATCTTCAGGTACATCAGGAAGAGTAATTTCACCTTCCAGAATTTCTCGTTTAACTGCACGTTCAAAAATCTCAGATAAACATTGGACTTGCGCTTCGGCTAAAGTATTTCCAGCACTCATACCATTACTTAAATATAAGTTTTCAATCAAATTAGAAGGAAAATAAACCACTTCCTGATCAGACTGACGTACAAAAGGCAACGAACAAATCCCGCGTGCAGTATTGCCTGAGTTGGTGTCATAGAGATGCGTTCCCAACAATTCATTGTCTGGGTTATAAATCTCTAAAGTATATTCATCTAGAATTTCTTTAGGGAGTTCACCATTTGGACCTGGTTGAAACCATTTTTCATTTGGATAATGCACAAACTCAGCATTGGCAATCTCTTCCCCCCAAAACTGATCGTTGTAGAAGAAATTACAGTTTAAACGTTCAATAAATTCGCCCAAAGCAGATGCCAAAGCGCTTTCTTTGGTTGCACCTTTACCATTGGTAAAACACATAGGTGACTGTGCATCTCGAATGTGTAATGACCACACATTGGGAACAATATTTCGCCAAGAGGAAATTTCTATTTTCATACCCAAACCTGCCAGAATCTCTGACATATTGGCAATGGTTTCCTCTAAAGGTAAATCTTTACCTTCAATATAAGTTGAACTTTCTTTTGCTAAGTTTGGCATCAGCAAAGCTTGCGCATCAGCATCAATGCTTTCAACTTCTTCAATGACAAATTCAGGACCTGTTTGAATGACTTTTTTAACTGTACAACGGTCAATCGAACGTAAAATCCCTTGGCGATCTTTGTCTGAAATATCAGCAGGAAGTTCGACTTGGATTTTAAAAATTTGTTTATAACGATTTTCTGGATCAACGATATTGTTTTGAGATAAACGAATGTTATCAGTCGGGATATTTCGTGCAGCACAATAAACTTTAACAAAATAAGCTGCACATAACGCAGATGATGCCAGAAAATAATCAAAAGGACCCGGTGCAGAACCATCACCCTTATAGCGAATTGGCTGATCAGCAATAACGGTAAAATCATCGAACTTCGCTTCTTGTCGAAGATTATCGAGATAATTAACCTTGATTTCCATGTGGGCACCTAAAGAATCTTATGTGTGAACACGGACACATAAATTTAAATATTGAAAATAAGTCAAATAACACACAACAAATTGACTTAAAAAGAAACTAACATCAACGAATATTAGTCAGAATGGGCGCTATTATAGAATTATTTTATTAAATTGATAATGCTTGTCTGGCGTTAATCGAAAATCTATCTAAATCACCCTGTGTGAGCATCAAATGTTTATCTGCTCAATACTGCATAGATCAGTTGAATTTTTTATTGAATAAGAAACCAATAAGTGATTTTTTCCAAAAATATTTTTTGTAATTTCCATCTGAAAGCTAGACCTAGTGTGCCTTTTCATCGAATGTTTAAGTTATAATTACTTACATTATTTTACCTTTCATAAAATTCTGTATCAATAAGGGTCTGTTGAGTAATCGTCTATGTTTGTGACTACGCCTGTTGTTTAGGTGATATTCACACTGAATACGGAATCTAGTCATGCTATATGCTGAGGTGCATTGTTTAGCAAGCTAACAACGTTGTGACAAAAATACCACTCTCCCCGCTGTGGCTTGCGTTGTAAATAAACAACGAAAGCCTTTTATGAAAAATCAACAGCCCCTAAAATCTGAAGTTTGCTATGTCAAAAAATCTCGCTACACTGATTGGTTTCAGTGCAATTTTGCAGTGGTCATCCATCGTAGGTTTACTGAAAAAAATCAGTTTTAGTATGGGCGCAGATTTAGCAGTACTACTTATGTATAGCTTAAGCACATGTATTTTATTGCTCTTCTTTAAAATTCCAAATTTAAAACTTATTTCAAAGAAATATTTAATCTTTTCAACTTTGCTCTTTGTGATTTATGAGTTGTGTTTTTCTTATGCAATCGCTCTAGCACAAACGGCTCAACAAGCGATCGAAGTCAGTTTAGTAAATTATCTTTGGCCTGGCTTAACGGTTGCCATGTTGATTCTATTTAAAGAAATCAAATTTAATATTTTTGTTGTGGTTGGTTTAGCTATTAGTTTAAGTGGCATTGTCATGATTCAAGCTGGACAAGGCGCTTTAAACTGGACAAATATTTTATCCAATATTCAAGCCAATCCAACCAGCTATATTCTTGCTTTCCTTGGTGCATCGTTGTGGGCGTTATATTGTGTTATTACCAAAAAATACAGTGATGGACACAATCCGATTTCATTCTTTTTTGTGGCGATCAGTTGTGTACTATGGGCAAAATATTTATGGTCACATGAATTTAGCTTTAATGTAATCCAGCATTTTGAACTGTCTACCTTTGCGCTGTTAGCGATGGTGTCTTTTGTGATGGCAATGGGTTATGCTGCATGGAATATTGGAATTATCAAAGGCAATATTACTATTTTGGTGACCTTGTCTTATTTTAGTCCAGTCATTTCAACCGTGATTTCCATGACGATTTTACAAACCCGTTTACCTACAGAATTTTGGTATGGTGTGATTTTAGTGACAGCAGGTTCGCTGGTATGCTGGGTTTCAACCAACTGGCAACAACTTAAAGATAAATTCCTCGCAGTCCTTAATTAAAATATTTTTAAATTTTTTGATTTAATAATGCATACCCATTTGGCAGAACCAAATGGTTTATAAGATTATTTCTATAATTGGAAGAAAGTTTAATAAACTGACACCTAAGCTGAAAGATTTTATAAAAGATACTTAAAAGATTATAAGGCATTAAAAAAGCACCCGAAGGTGCAAAGCACAAAACATTAATAATTAAATAATATAGCGTTTACTTAAGCCCCACTCAGCGAGAATCCGACGGTACATGGTAGAAGAGCGGTCTGCTTCAAAGTGGGCTTCCATTGAAATATCTAATGGAAGTTCTTCAGGTTTTTGACTTTCGATCATGTCCTGATCTTCTGCAAAAATCTGAGCGTTGAAATCATAAACCGCCTGTAAATCTCCTGTTGTGTCGAAGTTACGTGTGAGTGGGACAAATAAACGGGTTTTGTTAGATGAAACAGGACAACATGCATTTAAAATTTTTAATACACCTTGTCGTGGAAATTCAACTTTTAACACCGCCGAAAATGGTGGATAAACATCAAAAATACGTTTCCACAAAAATCCTTCTGGTGCTAAATGTTGTAAGCCATGTGGATAATTACTCACACCGCTGACATATTCAGTGTGTAAACCATAATATGTTCGTTCAGTGGTGTATTTAGGAACGATCGGATTATTTGCATCTGCAAAAGATTGGTGATGCACCCATGCAAAATGTGCAACATCAATAAAACCTTCCAGTTGACGACCACTAGAGCCTGCAATATCAACAAATGGAGGCAATATTGCCTGATGCTCTGGATCATCCCATGTATCTAAAACAGGAAAATTTGCTAGCTGTTCATCACGGCTAAATAAACTGGTCCAGACCAAACCATACTTTAAAACCACAGGAAATTTTGTCAGGCTAAAACGCTCAGAAATTTTACTGAGTTCGGGCTGTGCTGGAATCTTGGTACATTGTCCTTTGGTGTTGTAATGCAAGCCATGATATGGGCAAATAATCTCCTCACCCTCTACCCAGCCTTTGGTTAACGGTACGCCACGGTGCGGACAAATATCTCGAACCAATTGAATTGCACCACTTTCTGTTTGGTAGAGTGCCATTTTCACATCTAACAACTGCACTTGTTGAGGTTGCATTGAAACATCTTGAATACGTGCCACTGGATACCAGTGTTGAGCAAGTATCTCCCAGTCTTTAGGTTCAAATGTACTACATTGCGGTTGGCTAAATAGTTGAAGAACTGGAATGGCGTTCATACTAAACTCACAAATTTTATATTTAACTTCATTAACCTATGCCATGATGCAGTACTGAATTTCAGTTAAGTGCTTAAGGCATACTTTAAAATTACAAATTTAGTTAAATTCTGTCTATTAGAAAGTTTAATGTCGATCATTCTAAAAATTAGAACACATTGAAAGAATATTATTTTTATTTTAGAACGAAAAATTGGCATAGAAATCGCTTAGCTTTTCACTGACCTTGTTATTTGCTTAACTGAAAGAATGAGCAAAATGTCATCCGTATCACCATGGACAGCGTTATATGCCAATAAATATGACTTTTTCTCGATTCTCTGATTATTTTATCGCTGTTGCAAAAACAGGGAGTTTAAGAAAAGCTGCGGATCAGCTGTATATTTCTGTTTCTGCAATACACCGTCAAATTGCTTTAGCTGAAGAAGAATTTGGAATCGATCTATTTGAACGCTTACCCAATGGCTTAAAGCTCACCCTTGCTGGAGAATTACTCTATGCAGATTTAATCAAATGGCAGAAAGAATTCCAACTTACCCGTAATCGTTTTGATGAAATACAAGGGCTTTCACGCGGAACCATTGACTGTGGGCTGATTACTGCGCTCAGTGATGGTTTTGTTCTCGATTCTATTCAATATATGTATGAGAACTATCCTTGGATCAATTTTAACTTTCATATTCAAGACAGTGAAAAAGTTTCAAATATGATTATGGACGCTGAGATTGATTTTGGCATTTTGTTGAATCCTAAAGGACATCACCAACTTGAGGTTTTAGCATTTGTTGAAATTCCAATCGGGTTTGTTTTACCTAAAGATCATCCACTCACTAAAACTGAAAAAATCCATTTATCAGATACCTTAAATGATCAACATTTAATTCCAAGTGCACCATTAATCATTCAGGATTATGTGCAAACACTGTATAAACATTATCAACTTGTACCGCAACACCAGTTAGAATGTAATGACATCCGAATGATAATGTCATTAATTCAGAAAAATTTAGGTATAGGTTTACTTTCTTATATCGATGCCTATCCTTATTTAGAACGAGATGAACTTTGCTTTAAACCAATTCGTGAAAAAGGTTTGTACCCACTAACACTAGCCTTATGTGTTGCACCAAAGCGACAGCTTTCTCGTGTTTCACAAGTCATGATTAAGCATTTGATTGAACAAATAGAGCGATTTAAGCTCAAATTGATTGATTATCAATAAGCGCTGTAGGGGATGAATCTGATATACATTTTCTTATAAGATACGCAGCAGTCTGAAGCACATCTTGTCGCATATTGAAGTTAACGTCCTTGTCAGCACTCAATAAAAGTTGATAAACATCTAAGATGTCATTAATCCAAATCAACTTTGAATTAAACCGATATAACCATATATCAATCCAAAGGATTACCGACAATATTATTAATAATGCCACGCATGATATGAGGACCTTGTTCGCGACGCAAATCTGCATACCATTCTTTGGTTACAGTCTCATCTTTCATATGCGTGACATCACAACGTTTTCGCGCGCGCAATACCAATTCATTGGCACGCTCATTGCGTTTATTTTGATAACGTTTTAATGCATCTTCTAAACCTAAAGTATTGATCTGCAATGCTCTTGCCAAATAGATCGCATCCTCCATGGCTTGACAACCTCCTTGACCAATATCAGGAGTGGTACTGTGTGCAGCATCGCCCATGATCACTACACGCCCTTTATAAAATTGGGTAAAAGGTTCAATATCATGAATTTCTACACGATTGGTGGTTTCTACATCTATTGCCTCAATTAGGTTTTGTACAGGGGCACACCAATGCTGAAAATATTGCTTAAATAAAGTTTTATATTGGCTTTTGTTATTGTCTAAACCTACAGGCAATGGAACATCAAAGAAAAAGTAAAAGCGATTTTCAGCAATCGGCATCAACGAAACTCGTTTTCCATCACCAACAAATGTTGTCCATTGATCTGCTTGTGCCAATTGATCAGAAATTTCAACCAAACCATTCCAGTTGACATATCCCGCATAGCGTCGTTCAACCTGCTCACCCAAAACATACTGGCGTGTCAAGGAATGTGTGCCATCAGCACCAATCACCAGTGCTGTAGTAATTTCAGTTCCATCTGCAAATGTAACCTGAACATGTTGATCGATTTGTTTTAACGCCACCATTTTTTTTCCAAGGTGAATATCGTCTCGACCAAATTCATCCATCAACATATTTTGTAAATCTGCACGCGAGACTGGATACGGACGTTGTCCAACCTCTTCAATTAATGGCAATAAACTAAATTGCGTCATTTTATCGCCAGTTAAACCATCGAAATAGGCCAAATGATCCATTTGACCACCAAGTTTGGCAATTTGTTCCGTTAAGCCCAAGTAATTTAAGCACTTCACACCATTTGACCATAACGAAATTGCTGCACCTACAGCCCTGATCTGCTCAGTTTGTTCGTAGATGGTGACCGTATGACCGAATTTTTTTAGTGCAATACCAGCGGTTAGTCCTCCCATACCTGCACCAATAATTGTAATCTCCATCTATTTCTCCTCTGATTGTTTTCTCGCACTGTTGCCTAAAATGCTAAAAACGTGCCATTTATATAAAAATCCATACATTTTCAGAGAAGAATTGGCATAGGCTGTGCATGATAAGTGTCATAAGATATTGTTTTTATGAGTGCTTATAAAATATTTGTCACTGATAACAACGCTTCTATTAATGTGAATAGTAATATGAATGGTAAATAAATATGGCAACTTTACTTGCACCAAGTTTTGAACTTCCTGCACATTTACAGCGATATACAAATTTGGCAGATCCCCGAATTGGGGCAAAAGTACTTGAATGTTCAGATGATTTTTTTGCTGAGGCTTCACGAATGTTGCAATTCGATGCGCCTGTTTTTGTCGAAGATAAATTTGATGACCACGGTAAGTGGATGGATGGTTGGGAAACCCGCCGTAAGCGTCATTCAGGTTATGATTGGGCAATTATTGAATTGGGAGTTGCAGGTAAAATCAGTGCCTTTGACATAGATACTACTTTTTTTACCGGCAACTACCCTGCATCGGCTGCTATAGAGGCATGTTATGCACCAAATGGGAACCTGAATGATGCACTGTGGCACCCCATTTTAGCCAACTCTATACTTGGACCTAGCCAACATCATCTCTTCAATGTGAAAAGTGAAGATATTTTTACACATGTTCGATTAAATATTTTCCCAGATGGCGGCATTGCACGTTTTAGGGTTTATGGTGAAGTGAGTATTCAGATTCAAGACCAAACACAAACTTTAGATTTATTGGCATTGGAAAATGGTGGGCGGGTAATAGCTTATAGTGATGCCCATTTTGGGCATCCTCGTAATTTGATCAATCCAGGACGTGGAATCAATATGGGAGATGGCTGGGAAACAAAACGCCGTCGAACCCCTGGCTTTGATTGGTGTGTTTTAGCACTCGGCAAAAATGGTTTGATTAAAAAAATTGAAATCGATACTGCACATTTTAAAGGCAATTACCCTGCTCAAGTCTCCATTCAAGCCACTTATATTGAAAATGCGACAGACCCGCAATTAATTCCACAAAGTATGTTTTGGACGTATTTATTACATCCCCAAGATATGCAAATGGATCATATCCATCTATACATCGATGAAATTTTAAAACATGAAAAAATTTCTCATATCCGCGTCAACATGATTCCAGATGGGGGCATCAGTCGGATTCGTCTATGGGGGAAAATCATTGACTGATCTCATGAACTATATCCAAATTCAACCACTCAGCAAAGATGCTTTTGCACCTTTTGGTGACGTGATTTCCTGTGAAGGCAATGATTTTTTTCCGATCAATAATGCGCTAACCGAACGATATCACGCCTTAGCTTTAGCACAGACCAATACAGGACAAGTCGGTTTAAGTATTTTTCGGAATATTCAAAAAACAACTGTTCCCTGTACAATCAAAATGCTTGAACGCCATCCTCAAGGTTCACAAGCCTTTATTCCGATACATGGTCAATCTTTTTTAATTGTCGTTGCAGCACAACTTGACCAAAATACGCCTGATCTAGCGCACATTTATGCATTTATCAGTAATGGAAAACAAGCCATTAATTATCATAAAGGAACTTGGCATCATCCATTATTGACGCTCGAAGCACCGAGTGATTTTGTCGTGGTCGATCGTATTGGAGAAGGTCATAATTGTGATATCTTTCCATTCGAAGAAAATATTGTGTTAACTTTTTAATCATCGGCTTATTGCTAAACCATTGGGTTCAGTAATAAGCCAAAGTAACATAGATTTATGCGACACAAACGCTATAAAACCATAATTTAATTATCATAAAGACCAGTATCATCGATTCCTTTTCTCAGGCTTCAATGCATTTAAATCATTAAAAATGATACTTAATCAATGCACTGACATTATTTTCATCTTTGCCTGAGATCCCATATTTATTATTCCAAACCGAATATTCAACACCTAAATATAATTTAGTATTGGGTGAAATATGTTTGCCCGCATTCCATTTCCATTGTGTGGTCCAGTTTAACTCACTGGCATGGTCATCTTCAGCAGTTGACCAATCCAGAAAACCATCAATCAAGAAATCTTCAGATGCAATTGTAAATGGCACACCAAAAACGAAAGTCAATTGATAGTCATCATCTGTATTTTTATAATTATCCGCCTTATAAAAATTTAATTGGGCATATTGAAAATATGGAATCGCCAAATCCACACCGATCCCATATAAGTAATTATTAAAACCTTCTCCACCTTCCCAAGTAGTTGCAATCAAAACATCTTTAATAGGACCAACCTCTAACTTTCGCCCTGAAATCGCCCCTAAGCTCAAGCGTGGTGAAACTTCAAAATAAGTTTCATTACCTGAAACGTCATTATTGGTGCGGTCAGCAAATGCAAAAAAATCACCATATTTCAATTTTGCCGCATATTCAAAAGTAATCGTAGACTGGTCATCTTCTCGAGCTATCAATTCATAGTTTTTACCATATAGCCCTGTAATACTAAAATCTTGCCAGATTGGAGCAGCTTGAGTGCCAAGTGCGGTACATAGCAAAGTTGTGAACGCAGCAAACTGTGTCAATTTCATTTTATAAATTCCCCACAAGAAACAAAGATAAACACCGCAATAGATAAGCAAAAACAAAGCCAATATTTTTATAATTGGTAAAAAATATATAAAAAAGCTCAAATAAATGAGCTTTAAGTCCTTGATAAAATGTATTTTATACTTTAGCTTCCCCGATAAGTGGAGTACGCAAAAGGACTGATTAATAAAGGAATATGATAATGCTGGTTAATGTCATTTATAGAAAAGTAAATCACGACTTTAGGAAAAAAAGTATCTAAATCAAAGCGATTAAAATAATCAGCAGTATAAAATACTAAATGATATTGCCCCGTTTGTATCTCACTTAAATTAAAATCTGCAACACGCCCGTCATTATTCGTTTTAGACTCAGCAATCAGTTGCTCTTGTGCATCAAATAATTTGATCACAACATCTATTGCAGGTTTTCCCAAATGTGTATCTAAAATATGGCTACTAATCATCGGATTTCCTTTATGACTCAAATTCTAATGTTCAGACAATGCCTGAGTTAAACGTAAAATTGCGATTTCACTCAACTGCTGTTTCACGATGCGTTGTTCTGTTTCAACATCATTCAACAAACGGTATTTCAATGCCTGTAAGATTTCATTGTGATCCAAACCTAAAGCACGAATCAAAAACAGAAATCCAAACTTTTTTTCATAGGACAAATTGCCTTTTAATAAAGCATCTTCTACTTCGCTGCTGTGTTTTATTGCAGATTGTTCACGATTGGAAAATTCATGTTCTTGTTCAGTCAGATTCGCTTTAGCCTTTTTTTCACCAATTCGAGGATGATTGTTTAACGCTGTTAAAATCTCATCCCAAGTCCAAGATAATGCCTGTTTTTTGGCATAATCCAAAAGGTCGTCTAAACTTGTAAATGGACGCATAGAGACAATATCTTGTGTCCAACGTGGAATCTGTACACAATGATTAAGCATTGCTTGAGCTTGTTGTTCTGAAATTTGATTAAATTCATTTAAATTCACAAGTTATACCTATCATTCAAAACGACTAAAGATTGAAGCGCTTTTTTAAAGCTTTTCTGCTCATTTTTAACATTGCGTTGATGCCTCTTGCGCTGAATGGTATTTAAACCAATGTTCTGCAATATCTCCACGCCGACAGACCCAAACCTTGTCATGTGACTGAACATAATCCAAAAAACGTTGGAGTGCTTTAAAACGTCCCGGGCGCCCTAATATACGGCAATGCATGCCGATCGAAAGCATTTTTGGCGCTGTTTCGCCTTCCGTATAAAGCACATCAAATGCATCTTTGAGATATTGATAAAACTGTTCTCCGCTATTAAAACCTGCTGGTGCACAGAATTTCATATCATTACTTTCTAAGGTATAAGGAATAATTAGATGAGGTCGGCTTTCGCCATGTGCATTGGTTAAACTCGTCCAAAATGGCAAATCATCGCCATAATAATCACAGTCATATTTAATCTGCGGAAATTCGGTCAATAATTGCCGTGTGTTGGGGCTATCTCGACCTGTATACCAACCGATTGGGGCTTGTCCAAATAATGCTTCAATCACACTGATCGCTTGATCCATATGTTGACGTTCTGTGTCTATATCGACATTTTGGTAGTTGAGCCATCGTTGCCCATGTGAAACCACATCATAATTGGCATTTTTGATCGCATTGACAATATAGGGATTGCGCGCCAATGCCATCCCGACTCCAAATATGGTCATGGGTAACTTTCGTTTTTGAAATTCATGATGAATGCGCCAAAAACCTGCCCGAGAACCATACTCGTACATTGAATCCATAGACATATGTTTATCTGGAAAGCTTGCAGCACCGACAATATCGGACAGGAACTGTTCAGAGCCAGCATCCCCATGTTCAATATGGTTTTCAGCGCCTTCTTCGTAGTTCAATACAAACTGTACTGCCAGTCGAGCTTGGTTGGGCCATTCCACTTTAGGAACTGAACCGTGATAGCCAATCAAATCCCGTGAATAAGAAGCATTTTGAATTTGATCAATAAGTGCTTGACCACGTAAATAAGTTTTATTCACTGCAACTGCCTTAAACTTTTTCAATCATCATTTTTTAGTGTGAATGATTAAGCAGTTTTTATGCCAATTTCCGTGATGCGCTATTGTATGGGTTGAGAACTTAACTGCAAATGCTTTTTATCTCCACTAAAAATATATTGGTGTTTCCCAACTTGAAAACTGTAATTGCTCTGCTGATTTTCAGCCAATTGATTCGGTACCATTTTTGAGTTATTTTCAGTGAATTCTTTGACTAAAAATTGATAAATTTTCTCAGCCATTTGTGGATCTAATAATTTATTCACGATTCTATTTTGAAGATATTGATCTAAGCGCTGAGTAAATATTTCAATTAAATCTTTATCACCTGAATTAAAAATAGTTTTAAATTCATTCAATGTAGCAACATGCTTATCGAGTATTTTTAATCCTGTTGTTTGTATGGCATTCACTTCAAATTGATCTGTACGCTCAAAAACTGCATTTAGACTTTTTTCAACATCTGTAAAATTTGGATCCTGATCAGAATATTGCCGATAAATCTCGTCAAAAAGCTGCTGATATGTATATGAAATCGAAGCATAATCAGACAATCTAAAATATTGCTTTTGGTTTAAATACACTAAATCATCTGAACATTTCTTTCCACATTGTGCTTTCTGTTGTTTGCTTATTGCATTTGTTTGAAGATACTGCTTATAAAGATGATCGGCATCATCGAGGTATTGTGGATTGTGCGTCCATTTGTATTTCACCAAACTTGCTTCGCCTGCGGCAAGATAAGTTTCATATCTCACCACTTTTCTATCCTTAGCTAAGTTTTTCTCCCATAAATCACGATATTGGTTCAAGATCTTAACGCCAGCAATGGTAAAGTCAGAAGCAGCTAAGGCACAATTTTTATTGTCTAGATAACCTAAAAAATCAGAAACAAAAATAACATCCATCTGATAAACATCTATTTTTTCTGAGTTATCACTTTTTAAAAATTCACCCAACACTTTAAGAGGCAAATAATCAATTCCCTTACATTGTGTTTGCAGTGGTTGGGCAAGTTGAGTTAAATCCGCCTTTAAGGTCACAATATCTGCATATGTGGACAGCGATATACCACCCAGTAATCCTAATAAAGCTATTTTTCTCATCATAGATTTCATGATGTTCTTCTCATATTTTATTTGTAAATAAAAAACTCGGCATTGCCTAATTGATTATTGAGTAAATCATAGCGAAATTCACGCATCAATGTTAAGCTCAATGCTTGCTTGTGTGCCATCATGATTTTTAACAGTTGTAGAAACTGACCGTGACTAAAGACCAGCAAATGTTGATCGGTGTAATGCGATTTAAGTGCATCTAAATGTTGCATAAAATCTGTCACGCGGTGATAAAAATTGGCAAAAGATTCAGCATCATCACTTGTGATTAGATTAACATCGGCACGACTCCAATAGTCATCTACCCATGGTTTACGTTCTTCTAAAGTGGTGTTTCTACAACGTCGATCTGATAAATATGAAAATTCTTGAATATTCAAAACTTCAGGCGTAATTTGATCCCGAAGTAAAACAGGTTCGGCAGTCAGTCGTGTTCGCAAAAAAGGTGAAATATAGATTTGCTTGGCTTTTGGTAGAGTATTCGCCAGATTTTGAGCCTGTTGATGTCCATATTCTGTCAAAGGAATACTGGCATGCGATTCTACTCTTCCATTAACGTTTCCTAAGCTTTGCGCATGGCGAATTAAATAAATACTCATTTAAACTTTGCTCTACTTTGTTTTATTATAAAAAGTACTTCATATTTTTTGATGTTCAGCATTTAAGCAAAAACATTCAATCAATGTTTTAAAAATAACGCTTTCTCGACCGCTCTACGGTTGACTAAACCTTGTACAGTTTTTCCACCTGCTTTAATCCATACATCGAATTGCTGAGCTGCACCAAGATATTCCAATGCATTTAATCGTTTCAATAAAGTCGAATTTTGAAAAGCATTGATTCCAATGTTATACGCCAATGATACCAATGCATCAAATTGATTTTGACTCAATGGCACTTGAACAGCACGACTCACGGCTTGTTCAAAGCGTTTCAGGTCAAATTGCATATAGCTTTTAGCTTGTTCAATGCTACATTGATCACCATATTGAACAGCTTTTCCATTCGGATAACGGGTTGTGCCATAACCAATTGTAATTACACCGACTCCATCATCATAAGCTTTCAACTTTAAGCCCTCAAAGCTACAAATCAGATCAACACTTTTGGAACTTATCCGAGTGATTTTATCTTGGGCAAAACCAATCACATTGGTATCAGAATCAAAAGCAATACCGATATTTGAATTAGAGTAATCAGCCTTAGGTTTATTCGATTTATGCTGTGTTTTGTTAAATAAGACTTGAAACCATTTGGACCAAAAGTGAGACATGGAGAAGACTCTGAAAATTGATGAGACATAGCTTTGGTCTACATTCTATACAGAGCTTTGTGCTGAAATATAGTGGTGTTTGGTTGTCATGTTTTTTTAAAACTCCTTTTTGACTAAAAAGGAGTTTTAAGCTTTTTACCCATAATGATTAAAACAGAAAATAACGCTGTGCCATCGGTAAAACTTCCGCAGGCTCACAAGTCAAATGAACTCCGTCTGCACGAACTTCATAAGTTTCAGGGTGTACATCCATGACGGGACAATAACAATTATGTTTCATGTCATTTTTACTGATATTTCGGGTATTTTTACAGGGCGAAATCAGCTTTTTCAGTTGCAACTTTTCTGCAACACCCTGATCAATCGCAACCTGAGATAGGAAAGTAATACAGGTATTATGAACACCTCTTGGATATGCGCCAAACATCGGACGATAATGAACGGGCTGTGGCGTAGGAATTGAAGCATTAATATCGCCCATTGGCGCAGCAGCAATCATTCCACCTTTAATAATCATCGATGGTTTGACCCCAAAAAATGCAGGTTTCCACAACACTAAATCTGCCAACTTTCCTTCTTCAACTGAACCTACCTCATGGCTTAAACCATGAGTAATCGCAGGGTTTATGGTATATTTTGCAATATAACGCTTTACACGATTGTTATCGTGATATTGATTATCACCCTCCAATGGTCCACGTTGTACTTTCATTTTATGCGCGGTTTGCCATGTTCTTAAAATCACTTCCCCCACACGTCCCATCGCCTGTGAATCCGATGACATCATCGAGATAGCACCGAGATCTTGCAATATATCTTCTGCGGCAATTGTTTCCCGACGAATACGGCTTTCTGCAAAAGCAACATCTTCAGCAATTGCTGGATCTAAATGATGACAGACCATCAGCATATCTAAATGCTCATCAATGGTATTGATTGTATAAGGTCGTGTTGGGTTAGTAGAAGATGGCAAAACATTCGCTTGCCCAATGGCTTTTAAAATATCAGGTGCATGTCCACCACCTGCACCTTCTGTATGATACGTGTGGATTGTACGATTTTTAAAAGCGGCTAATGTTTCTTCAAGAAAACCACCTTCATTTAAAGTATCGGTATGAATCGCAACTTGTACATCATACTCGTCTGCGACAGTTAGGCAATTATCAATTGCAGCTGGTGTAGAACCCCAGTCTTCATGAAGTTTCAGCCCAACCACACCGGCTTGAATCTGTTCTGCAATGGGTGCAGGCTGACTCAAATTCCCCTTGCCCAATAAACCGATATTCATAGGTAAGTCATCTATCGCTTGTAACATCGTCGCAATATGCCACGGACCTGGGGTTACAGTTGTGGCTGAAGTTCCTGCTGCGGGACCTGTACCACCGCCAATCATTGTAGTCGTTCCTGACATCAATGCTGTTTCGACTTGCTGCGGGCAAATCCAATGGATATGTGTGTCTATTCCCCCTGCTGTTAATATTTGCCCTTCACCTGCAATAACTTCAGTTGCCGCACCTAGTGGAATGGTAATATCTGGCTGAATATCAGGATTACCTGCTTTGCCTATCTTCCAGATTCGACCATTTTTTAAGCCAACATCTGCTTTGATAATTCCCCACCAATCGACAATCAAAGCATTGGTAATCACCGTATCAGCAACCTGATCTGCCAACAGTTGTGACTGCCCCATACCATCACGAATGACTTTACCACCACCAAATTTAACCTCTTCACCATAGGTGGTTAGGTCCTGTTCAACTTCAATAAATAGCTCAGTATCTGCTAATCGAACACGATCTCCCAGTGTAGGACCAAACATTTCAGCATATGCGCGACGTGACATTTTCATTATTCATTATCCTGTTGGTCTAATTTGCCCATGATGCGACCTGCAAAGCCATATACTTCACGTTTACCTGCAAGTGCAACGATTT
Source organism: Acinetobacter sp. WC-743 (assembly GCF_000335555.1). NCBI lineage: Bacteria > Pseudomonadati > Pseudomonadota > Gammaproteobacteria > Moraxellales > Moraxellaceae > Acinetobacter > Acinetobacter sp. WC-743. The sequence continues at coordinate 52,811 of NZ_AMFQ01000139.1, forward strand.
CAACATCACGACTTTGCCCCGGTTCAAAGCGTACTGCCGTGCCTGCGGCAATATTCAAACGAAAGCCTTTGGCACGCTCTCGATCAAATTGCAAAGCATCATTTGCTTCATAAAAATGAAAATGCGAACCGACTTGAATCGGGCGATCGCCTAGATTTGCTACACTTATTTTTAAGACTTCTCGTCCAACATTCATTTCAATATCACTATCAGGCGTGATCATTTCACCGGGTATCATCGTCTTACTCCCAAATTTAGAATTTTATTTTATTCAATCGGTTGATGAACGGTGACTAACTTTGAGCCATCTGGAAAAGTTGCTTCAACCTGTACTTCAGCAATCATCTCTGCCACACCATCCATGACATCTTCACGACTGAGTAATGTCGTACCATAGTGCATCAGTTCGCTGACCGTCATGCCATCACGTGCCCCTTCAAGCAATGCTGCGGAAATAAAAGCAATCGATTCTGGGTAGTTCAGTTTTAATCCACGGGCTTTACGTCTTTCTGCAACTAAACCAGCGGTAAAAATCAGAAGTTTGTCTTTTTCTGTAGGGTTGAGTTCCATGATTTATTCCTAAATATCTATAAGTTAATCTTCCATTCATCGATAATTTTTTGCGCTGCATAGATTTTAGAGACTTCTAATAATGCAAATAACATTCCAATCATGCATATACAAAGGAAAATTATAATAATTAAAAGATCAGGAATCGTTTCAGGGCGGTTGATGAACATTGATGTTGATAAAACAATTGAAAATATTGTGGCGAAAAAATAATAAGATCGCTTAATTTTGTTTTCTTCTTTGATCAATCCTGTCAAATGTCTATTATATTTTTTTTGGACTTTAATTTCTTTATTTTCAATTTCAACAAAGCCCTTAGCTTTTACATATAATAAAATAAAATATTTAGGGCTATTTAATCCCATTAAAAATAGTATTTCATCATATCTAATTTTTGTTGATCCCCACAAAGATTGAAATAATTCTTCCGTTAATAATCGATCATTATGGACATCTGATGAAAGTGATTTAATAAATTTTTCTACTAAATCCGATCTTTCCTTGTGTAAGGTAAAATTATCTCTCTTTATCGTTTGAAAATATTTATAAAATGTAAACCCAAGTGCAATTATTACTAAAACTGTAGCTACAATTGGATTCTCTATAAGTGATAGTATATCTTTAATCTCATTTATCATAATGATTACGTTCGCCAAATTCTTGGAAATTCTTCATCTAAATTAAACCAAAAACGTCTTAATTTGGCACGAATTGCAGCAAAAGCATCATGGCAATGTCGAACATCATCCCCAAGATAACGAGCACAGACCACATCACCCAGTAAGGTTAAAGTGACGGGTAGATTCATTCTCATGATCAATTCTCGGATTAAGTCGATGTGTTGATCCAAGTAAAAACTCGAACGAAACTGTTCAGGGGCTACAGCCCAAAAACTCCCCATCACCGCATAATGATTCATTCCTAGACTAGAACTTAACCAACGATCATCGCCTCTAAAATGCAATGTATCTGCGACCAATAATTGTTCATTGCGTTTCAGTTTAAATTGATTTTTATAAGCACCTGTTTGAAATTTTTCTTCACGTGCCTGTCGCCCAATCACCAACATATCCCAACCAATGAAACTCGCCCGTGAATCAAGTTGAATAATGGTTTCTGAGCGCGCATTCGCACCATCAAACAACATGGTTTCTTGTGGCAACCATTCAAAAACTGCATCATTTTCTACGTGGATAAAAATATGCTGGAATGCCTGTTTGGCATTGGTTCGGTACCATTTTCCTGCGCCCGGCGTAGTGACCAATGCATGTGCGGAAGCACCCACATGAATATCAAAGGTTAAATGATCTCCGCCTGCAATACCCGCAGGCGGATGAACAATAATGGCATGACAAATTCCTGTTCTTTCTGGCCAAAGCATTTTTTGAACACGTACAGGACCATAATGCTTGCGATGACTCAGTACGGTTCGATCAGCCTGTACCTTAAAGCCCAATTCTAATTTGGCATACCACAAAGAATCATGGCATGGTTGGGTAATTAAATTTGTCATGACCATTTATACATTTTATACATCAAAGGCTTTTAAAGGTTTATTGAACATCAAGCCAATCCAATCACAGCGACTAATGCTGCCAATGTGCCAATGATCTGCTTGCCATAAGGTACATATTTTTTAATCAATGCACCAATGCCTAATCCACCTGCATAAATCAGTGCCATTGCTGTGACCATACCCAAAACTAAAAGACTGGCATGACCAGATTGACCTAATTCTGTGCCATGTGCGACTCCGTGAAAACTTGCCAATAACACAGCTACAATAGGCAAGGCTTGATTGGATTTGGTCCACAATGCGATCGCCAATAAAACCAAAGAAGCGATAATGCCATATTCAGCAACTGATGACGGAATTAGATCTTGACTGCCAATCATAAAGCCTGCGACCATTGCGATGGCAAGACCAATCAAACCAAATAATTTCCAACGCTGGTTCGCTGTCCACATCAACACGCCAAAAGCGATTGCCATCATCAAATGATCCAAACCTGTAAATGGGTGAATAAAACCAGCCCAAAAGCCTGTGTGATGATCATGCCCAGGATGAGCCAAAGCCAAAACAGGGATATATGCGATCAGTGTAATCGAACTTTTCTGAATTAAACGCATGTTAATTCTCCTTCAATTTTTATTAACTTTTTACAATATTTAATCTATGAATTAAGCTTTAAATAAGCCCTGTTTTTCAATAAAATCAATGATTTGATTTAAACCATCTTGCGTTTTCATATTCGAAAACAAGAATGGTTTTTCACCCCGCATACGCTTTGCATCTTGATCCATGACGTCAAGATTTGCCCCAACCATCGGTGCTAAATCTGTTTTATTAATAATCAATAAGTCTGATTTGGTTATTCCTGGTCCGCCTTTGCGCGGAATCTTCTCACCGCCTGCAACATCAATTACATACAAGGTTAAATCTGATAATTCTGGGCTAAATGTAGCTGCTAAATTATCACCACCACTTTCAATAATAATCAGCTCCAGTCCATCAAACTTTTCACATAGATCATCGATTGCAGCAAGATTAATGGAAGCATCTTCACGGATTGCAGTATGTGGGCAGCCCCCAGTTTCAACACCTACGATTCGGTCAGGCGACATGGCTTCATGACGTGTTAAAAAGTTGGAGTCTTCTTTGGTGTAGATATCATTGGTCACCACAGCCATATTGTATTTGTTACGCAATGCTAAACAGAGATTTAAAGTTAAGGCTGTTTTTCCCGAGCCTACAGGTCCACCTATTCCGACACGCAAAGGGCTACGTTCTGTCATGATTTTTCCTTTTTTTGTGCATGATACTGAGTTATCAAAAAGATACTTTAATCAGTATGTGTTTAACTATGATCTAAATAATCGTGAATATTGCGTTTCATGCGACATACTTAACATCGCATAGTTAGGTAAAGCACTGCTCAATTCATCATCTTCAAGTTGTAATGCTCGTTCTATTGCTTGAGGAATTAAACTGTGTAGATGCCATAAAATTCTTTGTCCACTCATTTGTCCAAGTGGAACAGTCTTTACCGTTGCAAGAACTTGGTTTTCTAAAACAGTGAAGGTGTAAGCGGTCAGTACATCATGCAAATTCAGTTTTAGACTGCCACATAAATGTGCATAGACAGGGACAAAACCAAATTGCTTTTTCACTTCAACTTTTTGCAAAAGCACATCTCGAATCCATGCATTTAAGGAAAATGCCAATTGCTGTGATTCAGCCAACAATTCTTTGGATTCACGGCTGGCTCGATAAAAATTCGCCCAGACTAAAAACTGTTCATCATTCGAATAGTGTTGCATCAAGCGTTTTAAAATCGGCAATTCAAAACGCACCAACAACATCTCTAACACTTCATTAAAATAAGCAATACTTGACACTTCATCATGAATTAAGCCTTGCTCAATTGCACTTTCTACACCTTGCGAATAGCAATAGGTACCAATAGGCAAAGCTGTAGATGACAGCGTGAGTAAGCTGAGTAATTGCGTTGCATTAGTGATGGACATGATGCAAAGCCTTAATTGGGCTTAAACGATGATCATGCTGATGTTGTGCATAAGCCCCACTTTCAGGCTCAAACGGATGTTCAACTTCATTAACAGTCAGCCCTAGCCCTATAATCATTTCAGCGAGCACATGATCTGGTTCAAAGTAAAGTGCCGTTGGGGTCAGCATTAAAGGCACATGGCGATTACCTAGATGATAAGCCGCTTTTAATAAATCAAAACTATTCGCCGCAATAACTTGCATCAACTTTTCAGGTTTTGCATCTATTCTCAGCACTTCTCCTTGTTCAGTTGCGATATAAGAGCCACTACGCAAAATACCTGTTCTTGGTAAATCTGCACCAATATCGTGCCCATTATTCAAAGTTGCACGAAAACGGCTCTTTTGCCGAGTATCAAAAGTGAGCGCTACACTTTCTACTGTCTTATCTGGGTGTATGCTTTCTAAACGTTGTGTATAAATTTTCATGCTCATCCACTTTGATTAGACATCACATTTAAAATGTTCCAAATTGATGCCAAAAATTTATTCATTCATATTGCTTTGCATTAAATTAATGCATTTATCATGCCAATTTTTGTTTTGTTTAGATCAATGACAGCATATTTAAAACTTTAACGATAAAATGAAATTCATATTTTTTATAAAATTATCCAGTATTTTGAAATGAAAAGTTAAGATTACAAAATAAAACCATAAAAAAAATATGTGTATTTCACAAAATATTGAAATAACAGATATTTAATCAAATTTAAATGCAATTATCGAATTGCGACAATGGCTACAATGTGTTATCAATGAATCAAGAATCAGATAAAAAGGAGACACTTATAATGGCTTATCAACATATCCTTCTTGCTGTAGATGACTCTCCTATTTCTTATGCTGCAGTTGAACATGCTGAGAAACTTGCACTTGCTTTTAACTGTAAAATTACCGTAACCAGCGTGATTGCTGTCGACCCATTTAAGGGAGTCGACTTCTATAAAGTTGCGCCGGCAGTGACACAATATCTACTCGAAGCTGAGAAAAATGCGCTTGCACGTTTAAAAGATATTCAAGAAACATTACTGCACCATGGCGTGAGTGCTGTAGATACCAAAGTTGTTCGTGAAGTTCCTCCAGCAACCGGTATTTTGAATGCTGCTGATGAATTGAATGTAGATCTTATTGTTATGGGATCACACGGGCGTACAGGTTTCAAAAAATTCTTTTTAGGTAGCGTTGCTCAGGAAGTTTTATCGATTTGTCCACTGCCTGTACTGATTATTAAATCAACACTCAGTGAAGATTAGTATTTTCAAGCTCAATAATTAAAAGGTGAAATTATGTCTTATCAAAATATTCTTGTTCCAGTTGACGGTTCAGACATTTCTTTCTCAGCAATCAAGCATGCTGCATCTATTGCCAAAGCATTTGGCAGTAAACTTACTGCGATCAGTGTTGTTGCAGATGATCCATTTGCAGCAGCGGACTTCTATTATTCTCCAGATATGCTGAAAGAATATATTCAAGAAGCAATCAAAAATGCTGAAGAAGCTTTAAGCAAAGCGAGACAGCTGGCAGAACAACAAGGTGCACAAATCGAAACTCAAGTGGTGAGAAATTCGGTGTCTGCAGAAACCTTCATTAAGACAGCGGAGTCTTTAAACACTGATCTGATTGTTATGGGATCACATGGACGAAAAGGCTTCCAAAAGTTTTTATTGGGAAGCTTCGCTCAAGACGTACTTGGACAAACTCAGTTGCCAGTATTAATCATTAAACAATAAATTTAATTTGTTCAATATTAAAGCCCACGATATCGTGGGCTTTAATAATTAAAACGAATAGAAAATTATGTGATTGCAATCACTTTGACTAAAATGGTTTGCGACTCTTCGAAATCATCAAAAATTTGTTTTCGATTTAGCTCTTTTGACTTGACCTTGAATTCGTGATTTTGATAATGAATTACATCGGGTATTTGATCAAAATAATCACCTTCAGCTTCAATACTTTCTTCAAATAGAGGTGTGCCAAGCTGATATTCTCTGCTCTTTAAGACAACATATTTAACTGTTGTTTTCATTATTCACACTCCTTTTTCATATGCACTTTATTTTTATTTATATCACTTTTTTAGCTGTTTGAAAGATAAAATTTGATAATATTGAATAGTAATTCTCCAAATGGCATAAAAAGGAAAACCCACTGATTAAAAGTGGGGCGGCTGTAGATACAGACGTTTACGCTAATTATATTTTTTACTGATTTTGTAATTATCTTTTGTTTTTATTTTGTCTGAATACAGTATCGCAAAGAAATATGACAGTGTTATTTCAAAATCACTGAGGCACATTCAGACTGATTATTTTTTACTCACAATAGTACACTATTCAGCCGGTTGATAAAATTTGCTATTATTTCTGCATTCAACTGATTGAATACAATATAATTCATCAAGAGTTCAGAACCAATGTCTTTAGTACAGTGTTGTAACCTTCTCGAACAAAAAGGTTTAAAAGTCGCCTTTATTGAAAGTGCCAGTTCTGGCTATTTATGTAGTCAATTTTCAATTTATAAACATAGTGGTGCTGATATTTTATTGGGTGGATTAGTCAGCTATGATCCGTCTATTAAAGTTTCTGTGCTGAAAATCGCTCCTTCTCTTATCGAACAGTATACAGCTGAATCAGCTCAAGTGACTGAAGCAATGGCTGTACATGGAATGCAACTGTTTCCTTCGGCAGATATCATGGTGAGTTGTACTGGTTTGCTTAAACCAGGAGGTAGTGCAACGGCTGAAAAACCGGAAGGTACATTTTTTATTAGTATCCTTTATCAGCAACGAAAATACAGTTACCAATATTTCATCGATGCAACACCTATTGCTCGCTTAGAGCAATTAACCGCCAATGTTGCCAGAGAAATTTTGAATATTTTAACAACTGATTAACATAACTGCTTCAAATATAGGCGCTGTACAATTTACTGAAATATTTTAATTCACTTTTTTACTAAAAAGCGGTAAATTTTATATACATTATGAACAATCAATAACACGAATGAACTTATTAGGAAGCGTTATGAAACTTCAATTTGCTTTAATTTCTTCTTTAGCATGTTTAACTTTGGCTGGTTGTGCTGGTTCTTATCCAGAAAGAGTCGTGACCAAAGGACCTTTAATCTGTGAAGCAAATGAAGTTTGCCCTGAGCTTTCGATGCGTTGGAAAGATGAAATCCGTGATGGTTTTAAGATTACTGCAGAAATCGATAATCCAACCAAATATGATATTACTCAGTTCGTTTTCCTTGTTGATGGTCAACCTTATACATACTCAACCATCAATAGCACACAATACGCTGGTACAGTGTCTTCAAACTCAATCAATGTTCCAGTAAGTTTCCTAAACTCGTTCCGTAACGGTAAAGAAATTTCGCTTAAACTGGTCACTAATCAAGGTGATGTAGAACGTTCAATTTTAAAAGCTGATGGACAACAGTCTTCTGCTTATTTGACATTCTTAAAAGGTTATACAGGTCAGATCGTTGAAAAATAATTAAATTTTCAATGCTTTGAATAAAAAACCAGACATCAAGTCTGGTTTTTTATGTATAGAAGTTACCATTTTTATGCAACTTCTCATACTTTTCAAAATCATAAGGGGTATTTTTAATTAAAAAATACCCCCGAATATTGAAATCATTTAGGCTCAATTGGCGTAAAAGGAGCAACGACATCCGCATTCTGTGCGCGATGTCGCATAAAGTGATCCATCAACACAATTGCCAACATTGCTTCAGCAATAGGCGTTGCACGTACCCCCACACAAGGATCATGGCGACCTTTGGTTAATACATCCGTATCTTCACGATTCAAATTAATGGTTTTGCCAGGAGTGGTAATACTTGCAGTAGGTTTGAGTGCAATCGCGACACGAATAGTCTGACCAGAAGAAATTCCACCCAATATGCCGCCTGCATGATTGGCAAGAAAGCCATCTGTGGTCAACTCATCACGCGTTTCATGACCAAACTGTTCTGCAACAGCAAAACCATCACCAATTTCTACGCCTTTGACTGCATTGATTGACATCATCGCATGTGCAATATCTGCATCTAAACGATCAAATACAGGTTCACCCCAACCTACAGGTACTTTTTCAGCCAGGATCTCAAGTTTTGCCCCACAACTTGTGCCTTGTTCTCTTAAAGAAGTCACTAAGGCTTCAAAACGAGGCACTGCATTGATGTCACCACAAAAGAAAGGATTATTAGGTACTTCATTCCAATCCAATGTTTCTGTTTTTTCAGTGCCGATCTGCGTCACATGCCCACGAATCACAATACCAAACTTTTCAGCAAGGAATTTTTTAGCGATTGCACCTGCTGCAACACGCATTGCTGTTTCACGTGCGCTTGAGCGACCACCACCTCGATAATCACGGAAACCATACTTTTGGGTATAGGTATAATCTGCATGTCCTGGGCGGAATGTTTGTGCGATATTGCCATAATCTTTGGATTTTTGATCTGTATTGCGAATCAATAAGCCAATTGACGTACCTGTCGTTTTACCTTCAAAAACACCTGAAATGATTTCTACTTCATCTGGTTCTTTACGTTGTGTAGAAAACTTGGAAGTCCCCGGTTTACGTCGATCCAGATCAATTTGTAAATCTTCGGCAGATAATTCCAATCCGGGTGGTACGCCATCCACAATTGCCATCAATCCTACGCCATGAGATTCACCACAAGTCGTTACACGGAAGAGCTGTCCAATACTATTACCTGCCATGCTTACAACTCCTTATGCTTGAATCGATTGAATAAATAAATCACGGAAATTGCGACATTGTTGAGCAGTAAGCGCAAATATGCCTGAACCACCTTTTTGGAACTGTAACCAATAGAAATCAATTGTATTAAAATTCTGTTTCATTGCCCATTCAGAATTACCCACCTCAATGACAATCAAACCATCTTCAGTTAAATAGTCAGCGGCTTGAGCCAGCATTTTACGGACTAAATCGAGACCATCTTGACCTGCCGCCAATGCTAATTCTGGCTCATGATGGAATTCTTCTGGTAAGTCAGCCATATCTTCAGCATCCACATACGGTGGATTAGAAACGATTAAATCATATTGATTTTCAGCAGGAATTTTTGCAAACAAATCTGATTCAAGTAATGCAACTTGATACTGCTTGTTATGATGTTCGGTATTGATAGAAGCAACTTCTAAAGCCTCTTTAGAAATATCAGTGGCATCAACCTCTGAATCTGGGAATGCATATGCCAATGCAATCGCGATACAGCCCGTACCTGTGCACATATCTAAAATGCGTTGAGGCGTTTTTGGATTTGGATTTTCTGGCAAATTATTTTTAGCTTCAAGAAGCTGTCCATTTTCATCCAAACAATAGGGTGCAAAACGATTTTCAATCAATTCAGCAATCGGTGAACGTGGAATCAATACACGTTCATCGACATAAAAAGGTTTACCAAAGAAATAAGACAAGTTTAATAAATAAGAGGTCGGAATTTTTTCATTGATACGACGTTCTAATAAATTAAGAAATTCAGCTTTTTCACTTGGCAACAATTTTGAATCTAAAATTTCAGCATCAGCATTCCACTCTAGAGATAGTGTTTGTAAGACCAGTGCAGAGCTTTCAGCAAAATAATCTTCTGTACCTTGACCTAAATGTGCATCGTATTGACGTAAAGCTGTAACCCCAAAACGAATAAAATCACGAATTGTTGAAAGGTTTTCAGCAGCTTCCTGTAAATGTTCAGGGCTAATAGTCGGTCGATCCACTTAGGGTTTCTCCAAGGTCATAATTTCAAACGCCTTATGATACCTTGTTTTCAACCAGATTTATAATCCTTTACTACAATTTACTTGCCAATTATTTATCCACTTTGTCAAAATTTACAGGCGATAAGTGAGTTTTTCTAGACTATTCGCGCGGTTTACAGTTTGTTTCAGGGCGCAATTGTAATATTTCATTTTATAATCGTCTGAAACAGATTTTTGAGCTTTATCACACTGTTGACTACGTTGTTTTAACCATTGTTTTTGATATTTTTTTTGCGCTTTCTTTTCTTTATCCGAATACAGATCAAGGGTCTGTTTAAAAAGTGATTTTAAACGATCATCTTGTTTGCTAAATTCACTTTGCATACAATTTGCTAGGCTTGCAGAATGTGTACCAGCAGCATTCATACAACTTATATAATCTGTACTATAACCCATTGCCTGTGCCTTAATCGGCAACGCCAAAACCAATCCCAATGCCCAATATTTTAAATACATCAAATTCCCCATAAACAAGTTATTCTAATTTAAGTGCTTAAAATAGCAGTTTAAAAGATTTCAAATAAAATACAATCTCCTCATGTTTGTCTAGATTTTCAGTATTGAAATCGTTAAGCAATCGACTGCAAGTAAGGCTTCGCTTGAAATTATATGGATTCGCCTTTATATATAGAAATGCCCTCAAATTTATTCTGAATTTAGTTAATTTATGAGTTACAAGCACAACAATCTCATGGCCATGCGGCAATCTTGGTGGAATGATGAATCTACAGCAACTGTAAAAGCTGAAAAGCAATTTTTTCAACAAACACTCAGTGAAAAAGGTGTTTATGAAACCCCTTCACTTGAAGATGTAAAATATTTTTTCTTTAGTCTGCCGAGTATCATTATTGTCAAAGGTTATGCACTTGGGTTTACCAATCAACAAGTCAAAGACATGATCAGCCAACATATTGAAGTCAATAGACAAACTTTATCTGCACGAAATGAGATTAAAATTCAGTTCAGAATGTAATCATTTATTTTGCTGATGGTCTGTTGAATCAATTTAATTCCCCCATTCAGCGAATTGAACTATTTAAATACAGCCATTCCATGTAATATTCCTTACACTTAGTTCTTATTTATCTTTTCGAATCGCTTATAAAGGATTTTATCTTCATGTCAGATCAGAACGAAAAGCTCAAACAGTTAAAAACCTCGTCAATGGATCGCCGTTTATCAATTGCAAAAGCATCCTTATTGGCTGGTACACGCTGGGCAGCTTCAAGTGCGAGTTCAATCTTTTCAAGTGAAGAAGAAAAAGAGAAAAAACGTAAACAAGCGATGAAAGAACAAGCCAATTATCTGGTTCAGGAAATTGGCAAGTTAAAAGGCTCAATCGTCAAAATTGGTCAAATGATGGCACTCTATGGCGAACACTTTTTACCTGAAGAAATTACTCAAGCACTGAATACATTAAACAATCAAACCGTTGCACTTGCTTGGCCAGCAATTAAACAACAATTGGTCAGCCAGTTAGGCTCCAAACTGAATGATTTAACCATCGACCACGAACCCATCGGCACAGCTTCCCTTGCCCAAGTTCACCGTGCAACGCGTAAATCTGATGGTTTAGAACTGGTTTTAAAAATTCAATATCCAGGCGTTGCGGATGCCATCGACTCAGACATGAGCCTATTTAAAAATATGCTCAAGTTAACGCGTATGGTTCCGCAAACACGTGAATTTGATCAATGGTTTGATGAAGTTCGCGAAATGATGCATCGCGAAGTAAATTATGAGGTCGAAGCGGCAACAACTCGACGTTTTGCACAACGCCTCAAAGAAGATCCACGTTATGGCGTGCCACAAATTATCGATGATTATTGTACCAACCAAGTGTTGTGTATGACATTTGAACGTGGTGTGCCGATTAACAGCCCTGTTATGCTGTCATTACCTCAAGAACGACGTAATCTTTTGGGTGAAGCTTCACTCGAAATTGCAGTGCGTGAACTCTTTGAATGGGGTGAAATGCAGACAGACCCGAACTTTGGTAATTATTTGGTTCGTTTAGGTAATGGAGAAGACATCAAAGATAAAATCATCTTGTTAGATTTTGGCGCGATTCGTCAGTTTGATAACCAACTTCTTAAAGTTGCCTGTAATTTGATTAAAGCAGGTTATCACCATGATGCTGAAGCGATGGTCAATGCAATGTCTGGCTATGAGTTTTTTGATGCAATGCCGCTCAGTATTAAACCCGATATGGCAAAAGTTTTCTTATTGGCAACAGAAGCATTCAGCACACCACTAAATAATCCTGATCTACCTGCTGGTGTGATGGATCAACATAATCGTTATGACTGGAAAAAAAGCCAATTACATAGTCGTGTGATGCAGCGTGCTTCCAAATCAATGGCATCACGTTATTTCAGTGTGCCACCGAAAGAGTTTATGTTTATTAGCCGTAAATTTATTGGTGCCTATACCTTTATGACTGTAATTGAAGCCAAAACCAATGTACGTAAAATGATTACTCCGTTTCTGTAGGTCAATCTTAAAGTTCTTTAAAGTGACTTTGCAAAAATGTCACTTTTACCAATACCCAACATTTGTTGGGTATTTTTATTTAAAAATAATTAAATAAATACAATATATTAAACCTGATAAATCAACTTTAACAACCATTCATCTACGGTCAATCAGTTTGTCATCTATGACATAGTTTTTTCTTTTTTTGCATGTCAGGATGATCGCATACCAACACTAGAATACAGGGTATTTCGGAATGACCAATATGGTAAATAAAGCTCAGGGGTTGGGCTTAAATCTAATTACAAAAATTGCAGGCAGCGATTTACTTGATCAATTTAAATTGCGCAAATTTATTGAAAGATCACTTTATCAAGGATCAAAAGCAGGTTTTAAAACGCTCAGTGCCACGCAAAAAGCCTTTAAATCAGATACAAATGTGTCTAAACAAAGACTGCCCAACCAACAAAAATCGCTTTTTGATCTAAGCTTGACAGAAGAACAGCAAATGACTGTTGATGCAATGTATCAATTTGCCGCAGAAGTACTTTATCCATTGGCGCATCAAGCCGACCACCATGAAAAATTTCCTGTAGAACTCTGGCAGCACAGCATCGACTTAGGTTTGAATTACTATGCGTTGCCTGAAGCCTTAGGTGGAGTTGCTTCTGAGAAGAATATTGTCAGTAATATTTTGATTGCCGAGCGCTTAGCAAAAGGTGACTTTTCTCTTGCAGCGGGATTGCTCTCAACATTTAGTGTGATTAATGCAATTACGCAATGGGGTTCTGAGAAATCACAATCGCTTTATTTACCTAGTTTTGCCAATGATACTGAAATTCAAGCCACTTTTGCGGTACAAGAAGCAACCCCTGCCTTTAATCCTATGCGTTTAAAAACCAAAGCAACATCACAACATGGTCAGTTTAGCTTAACGGGTGAAAAAACATTGGTGTTGTTAGGTGAAACGGCTGATCTACTACTGGTTAGTGCTGAGTTTAATGGTAAGCCTGATGTGTTTATTGTCAACCGTGACTCCAGTATTACGGTGAAAAAAACACCGGCAATGGGTCTAAAAGCGACGGAAACAGTGACCCTTAAGTTTGATCAAACGCCTGCACAACGATTGGGTGATGAGGACTTTAACTACCCTGTCTTTTTAGATTTAGGTAATTTAATGTGGTGTGCACTGGCTGTAGGAACTTGTGAAGCAGTCAAAGAATACAGTATCAAATATGCCAATGAACGCACTGCATTTGGTGAACCTATTTCACATCGTCAAAGTGTAGCTTTTATGATTGCCGATATGGCAATAGAAATTGATGCAATGCGTATGCTGATCCTCAACGCTGCAAGTTTGGCAGAATCAGGGCAACCTTTCCATCGTGAAGCATATTTGGCACGCTTACTTTGTGCTGAAAAGTCGATGAAAATCGCCACAGATGGCGTACAAATTTTAGGTGGACATGGTTTTACCAAAGAGCATCCTGCTGAACGTTGGTACCGTGATCTGCGTGCTACAGCTGTTTTACATTCTGGTTTACATGCTTAAAACGAATAAAAAAGGATATTACTCATGAATTTACAAAATCCAAAAAAATTCAAAATGCTTTTAGACCAAGCACATGAAACCGCACTGAATGTATTACGTCCAATTTCACGTAAATATGATAAAGCTGAACATGCCTATCCTAAAGAGTTAGATATGCTTGCCTCTTTACTCGATGGTATGAACGATGGTGGTGATGGCTTAAATGCTGGTGCTGCAATCAACAAACGTGGTGACCATGACAACAGCAATAAAAATGGGACCAATATGTCAACCGCTTTAGGCATTATCGAAATGTGCTATGGCGATACTGGTTTACTTCTGTCTATGCCACGTCAAGGTTTAGGAAACTCTGCGATTGCTGCGGTTGCCAATGATGAACAGCTAGAACGATTTAAAGGTGCATGGGCAGCAATGGCGATTACTGAACCGGGATGTGGTTCTGACTCCGCCGCTATTCGTACCACGGCGACACAAGACGGTGACGACTATATTCTCAATGGCGAGAAAATCTTTGTAACTTCAGGTGAGCGTGCAGATTCTGTGGTGGTCTGGGCAACATTAGATAAAAAATTGGGTCGAGCTGCGATCAAATCTTTTGTTGTGCCTAAAGGTACACCGGGCATGAAAGTTGAACGCTTAGAACATAAACTCGGAATTAAAGCATCAGATACAGCTGCAATCAGCTTTATAGATTGTCGAGTACCTGCCGCGAATTTACTTGGCAATGCTGAAATTGATGTCGCAAAAGGCTTTGCAGGGGTAATGGAAACCTTTGATAATACTCGCCCTCTGGTTGCAGCAATGGCTGTAGGTTGTGCCAAAGCATCTTTAGAGCGAATCAAGGAAATTTTTAAAGATGAACTTGATGCTGACTATGCCACTCCATATTTACAGAGCTCTAATTTAGCAGCGCAAATTTATCGGATGGAAGCGGAATGGGAAGCTGCTCGTTTACTCACTATTAAAGCCACTTGGATGGCGGATAATAAAAAACCCAACTCGCGCGAAGCCTCAATTGCCAAAGCCAAAGCTGGACGTATTGGCAATGAAATTACATTGAAATGTGTAGAACTCGCCGCAAGTGTAGGCTATAACGAAGATGAACTGCTTGAAAAATGGGCACGTGACTCAAAAATTCTCGACATTTTTGAAGGTACACAACAAATTCAACAGTTGATTATTGCCCGTCGTGAATTAGGAAAATCATCCAGTGAACTGAAATAGTTTCGAATGGTTGATCAAACCTCAACTGCTATAGTTTTGATCAATTAAATTATCAACTGATCACAAAAGGTAGAATTTTTGCTATAAAAATTCTACCTTTTTATTTTCATATTCATATGTATCAAATTCGAACTATACACATACAAGATAATGCTGCGATTGTACAAGTCATTCGGGAAGTATCTAAAGAATTTGGTCTTGCACCTGAGTCTGGCTTTGCTGTTGCCGACCCTATTCTGGATGATTTATATCACGTATACGCACAAGGCAATGCACAATACTGAGTGATTGAGGATGGCAATGGTCGAATCGTTGGCGGTGGCGGTATTTCACCATTACAGGGAAATTCCTCTATTTTAGAAATTCAAAAAATGTATTTTTTACCCGAACTTCGTGGTCTGGGATTTGCAAAAAAGATTCTTGAACAATGTTTTGAGTTTGCTCAACATCATGGTTTTCAAGCCTGTTATTTAGAAACCACTGAAAACCTGTGGCAAGCGGTAAAACTCTATGAAAAATTAGGCTTTGAGCATTTGCCCGCGCCTAAAGGCAACACAGGTCATAGTCATGCTTGTGAAGTTTGGATGCTTAAAACATTTGGACCTAGCACTTAATTCACTTTAGTCGTATTTTCATTGCTTTAAAGTCATTGGACAATGCCAAGATTAGAATCGTTTAAAAACTGAAATGTATTTTTTAATGCGACTTAAAAAAATGAATCCTTGGCAAAACAGTCATTGAAATTGCATAACGGTAATTTACAATGAAAATGTTTAGATAATTTAATTTTTATACTTAGAAATTCATGATTTATAAGTATCTTGTGAAATTAAGGGAATGTATAAACAATGTTGTATTTGGAAGATTTAAACGTAGGTGATCATTTTAAAAGTCGTGAATACGAAATGACTTTGGATGAAGTTTTAGAATTTGCACATAAGTATGATCCGCAAGTGTTCCATACCGATGCAGAAAAAGCCAAAGATCATCCTATTTTTAAAGGATTAGCCGCAAGTGGCTGGCATACATCGGCGGTCACCATGCGACTCTGGACTGAATGCTTCCCTGTTGCATATGGACTGATTGGTTCAGAGTCCAGCTTACGATGGCCCAGACCTACACGGGTTGGCGATCGAATTCATGTCGATGTTGAAATTGTTTCGATTACCCCTTCTAAAACTAAAAATGATCGTGCTATTGTGACCTATATCACACAAGCTAAAAACCAAAATGATGATGTATTACTTATTTCAACCACCAAAATCGTGGTATTTAAACGTAATTTTGATGCGCATTAATCCTCAATTTGTCTTACAATATTTAAGGGTTTTTCCATATCATGACAATATGATGAAACAAGTAAAAGCAATGTTCAGAGCAATGGAAAGCACATGAAAACAGTCTCAGCTCGCCAAGATCAGGGAATTCCTGGTGTTTATGGACTATTATTATTAGATATCGTTTCGCGTTGGGGATATAGTGCGGAAACATTATTTGCACCGTTTAACTTTACCAGTGAACAGCTCGCAGAACCAGAATGTCGAATACCTACACCTCTTGCCAATGAGCTCATTAAACATGCGCTGAAACTGACAGGTGAAAGCACATTAGGCTTTCATCTCGGAACACAGATGCGTATTTCAATTCATGGCTTTATTGGCTATGCCATCATGACTGCCAATGACATTACTGATGCGTTGGTACTGGCAAACCGATTTATTCAATTGCGTATGCCCTTTTTGCAATTGTACTTCTCAACATTCGGTGAAAAAGCCACTTTACAGTTGCAATGTGATATTGAAATCGAACCTTTGCGTACTGAAATTGTGATGGGTTTGACTTTTGGGATCATGACCATGGCAAAGGCATTAACTGGAATTAATGACCTGCATGGTGATATTGATTTTGACTTTCCAAAGCCAGAAGGTTTTGACAAATACATTGAAAAACTGTCAAAGCAATATACTATGCGTTTCGAACAGCCACACTTAATTGCTAGTTTTGACAAAGCTTATTTGGGTTTAAAGATGGTCAATGCCGACCCAATTGCCAGTCAAATTGCCATTAACCAATGTGAAGCAGAACTTTCCGCTTTAGGCGAAAGACGCCGTTTGGCAATGCGTGTGCGTGATATTTTAACTCATTCAGAACAGCATTATCTCAGTATCGAAAATGTTGCAGATCGCCTACATATGTCCGATCGTACCTTAAAACGGCAATTGGCAGCTGAAGGAACTTCTTTTTCAACATTGGTAGACGAAGTTCGTTACCGTCATGCTACCTCGTTACTTTCACGTACCGACTATACCCTTGAGCAAATTGCTGATGAACTTGGCTATAGTGATGTAGCAAATTTTAGTCGTGCATTTAAACGTTGGAGTGGACGCAGTCCTAGCAGTTGGCGTAAAGATCCGTACTTATAATATGCTTTGCACTGATTATTGATTTATATGAATAAGTTTATCAGTATCTCTGCTTTTTGTTTTGTTTAAAAAAACGGTATAACTCGTGGCAAAAATAAATGGATTAATGGAGTCATTATGAATCATCCTTCTGATTTGAAGTATGCAGCAACACATGAATGGGTAAAAATTGAGGGTGATCTCGTGATTACCGGTATTTCAGACCATGCTCAAGATGCTTTGGGTGACCTTGTTTATGTTGAAGCTCCAGAAGTAGGTAGCCATGTAACTGCTGGCGCTCAGGCTGGTGTTGTTGAATCAGTGAAAACTGCTTCTGATATTCATGCTCCTGTCTCAGGTGAAGTGGTCGAAGTAAATACCGCGCTTGAAGATGATCCAGATTTTGTCAATGATGACCCATATGGCAAAGGTTGGATTTATAAGATTAAGCCAGACAATATTGCTGATGTTGAAAAGTTACTCAGTAACACTGAATATGAAGCTGGACTTTAATTTTTAAGCACTTTATAAAAAGACCAGAATTTTCTGGTCTTTTTAATTTCATATCGAAAATTAGTACAGTTCTACAACTTATTAAGCCGAACACGCTAAAGTCTTTTCAGAAAGCTGTTCAGCAACTTCCAAAAGCAACTGCTCAGTTTTGCTCCAACCTAAACAGCCATCCGTAACAGATTGACCATAGGTCATATCACAAGAAATTTTTTGATTGCCATCAACTAAATGACTTTCCAACATCACACCACGAACATGAGTTAAATGTCTTTCTTCAATAATTTGCTGTAAAACCAACGGTTGCTTTAAAGGATCTTTACTGCTGTTACCATGACTACAGTCAATCACCAGCGCAGGCAATTTTCCTTGATGTTGATGGCGGATCTGTTGAATCGATGCAGCATCATAATTGGTTCCTTTATTAGAACCACGCAAGATGATATGCGCTAAAGGATTGCCCTGACTATGTACAATACATGGTGTACCTTTTTGACTCATGGCAAGGAATTGATGGGCATGGCTTGCAGATTGGATTGCATCTAAAGCAATTTGAATCGAACCATCTGTACCATTTTTGAAGCCGATACTGAAAGGCATGTGACTTGAAATTTCACGGTGAATTTGTGACTCACTGGTACGAGCACCAATCGCACCCCAAGCCAACAAATCATCAAAATAAGCTGTTGCCATCGGGCTTAAAATTTCGCTGGCAATCGGTAAACCTTTTTCAATAATTTGCAAATAAAGTTGGCGTGACTTCTCTAAACCCAATTGCATATTGGCAGACCCGTCTAAATTTGGGTCGTATAAAAAACCTTTCCAGCCCACTGTTGTACGTGGCTTTTCAATATATGCACGCATTACTAAAAAAATATGATCTGAAACTTTTTCTTGGAGTTGAATTAAACGATCTGCATATTCAAGTGCAGATTTTTCATCATGAATTGAGCATGGACCTGTGATCACAAGTAAACGATGATCTAAACCATTGAGAATGTTTTGAATTGTTTGACGTTGTTCAGCAACTTGAAAAGCAAGTTTATGTTGTAATGGGAATTTTTCTTTTAACTCATAAGGCAAAGCTAACTGAGTTTCTATCGTTTGATTTTGTTGTAAAGCGATATTTAGAGCATTCATAATGTATTCCTTTGGACTCTCACTCAGTCCTAACTTTTATTTGAGCGTATGGGATCTATTCAAATGGGCAATCAAATTGTTCATTTGACCAAAGTAAAACCAATAAAAGTTGCTAAAATATACAGCGTTAAATTTCATCATGACATTCTCCAAAACTTTAAATTCAATCTATTTTAAAAGGTTAATATATAGGCATAAAAAAACCTGATCAGGGTTGCCGATCAGGTATTAACTTTGATGGGCAACCATTTCAGTGCCCGAACGACTTCAGGCAACTATCTAAAGAATTGCCAAAAATAATAAGAAGTAGCGATTACAGGTTGCTTTAACATCTTTATGTCGTTCATAAAAATCTATCTTGAATTCACAATACTCGCTGTGCCATGACTTTTCAAGCTATTTTTAAAAATATTTTGATTTTATATAAATGCACTGAATAAACTGAATTAATTATGCATTTAATGATACATGTCCGGCGAAACGAGAATCTGTTTGCCTAACATTTTTTGTACTTGATCTGCGTTGATCGCTTGGCTAAATAAGAAACCTTGACCGAATTTGCACCCTATCGCGATTAAACTGTCCAATTGTTGTGTGGTTTCAATTCCTTCAGCGACAATATCTAGTGATAAAATTGGACCAAGCTTGGCAATTCCTTCGACGATCGCCTTGATTGAATCTTCCTCATGCATACGGTTAACAAAATTATAGTCGATCTTGAGGCTATCTACTGGATAATCTCGGATATGTGACATTGAGGAATGCCCTGTCCCAAAATCATCTAAAGCAATACGAACCCCTGCATGTTTAAGTTTTTTTAATGCCCGAACCACATATTCATAACCACGATCTGCAAGTACATGCTCCGTTATTTCGATTTCAATCAAATGTGCCGGAATAGCATAGTTTGTCAGTCGTTTTAATAAAGTTTCGGCATAATTATCTCGCATAAACTCTACAGGTGATGCATTAATCGAAATCGGAACAACCTTTAAATCCAGGTTCATCCAATGCGACATATCGGTAAAAATACGATCATGCATAATTTCACTGATTTTGGTGGCCAATTCAAAATCATTAAACGCCTCTGCTACGGTAGAGGGGAAATAGACCTCTCCTTCTACATCTCGCCACCGCAATAATGCTTCAAAGCCAATAATTGAACAATCATCCAGTTTTACTTTAGGCTGGTAAAATGCCTCAACCTGATTACTTCGTATCATGTATCGTGCAGTATGTAATTGTTTAGCTTTACGTTGTGCAGTCTCCAACATATCAGCCCCAAACATACGCACACCACCACGTCCACGCTCTTTTAAGTCATTCAATGCTGTATCGGCACATTTTAAAAGACCAGATCCATCTTTAGCATCATCAGGGTAAATTGCTCCACCAATACTCATACCTCCGTTTAATAACTTACCAGTATAAGTAATTGGCGCTTCTAATTGTTTTAATAATTTTTTTGAGACTGTTTCAATTTGCTGATTGCTTTCTACATTTTCAACCACCACAGCAAACTCATCCCCACCTAGTCTCGCAATATAGGCATGTTCATCAAGACAATTGGCTAGTCGTTTCGATAAAACTTTGAGTAAATGATCCCCTGCTGAATGCCCTAAAGTATCATTAATGTGCTTAAAATGATCGAGGTCAAGTAACAATAATCCAATTTTGCCACGGGAATCTCGAGCTTTGCTGATCGAAGATTTTAGCCTTTTTTTGAATACACGACGGTTCATCAAACTCGTCATTTCATCAAATTCACTGTTTAATCGTAGCTTTTCTTCAGCAATGCGTTGTTTAGTAATATCTCTTGATACACACAAAATACTGGTCGTTTGCCCTTGTGCATTGACAATAGGCGTCAATATATTGTCCCAATACATGGTGACATTATTTAAAATACTCTTTCCAGCAAATCGGGCATTTTTTCCTTTAGCCGCTTCTTTGATTGCTTTTTTACCTTGCTCACGCACTTCAGGGGGCAACAATCCCAACCATTCCATACCAAAACTTGTGACTTTTTCTTGTCCGAGTAGTGCGAGGCTGCCCGATTTATTCATGTGTGAAACATAACCATCTGGGCTAATGATTTTGATACAGTCAACACTCGCATCTAGCATGTCAGTATTGGCTTTTAATAATTGTTGAGTTTCCTGTAATTTTGAAAGGTGCTCATGAATATTGCTACATGTGATTGTCCAATCAAAATATTTCTTTTGATATAACGCACTTTGTGCGTTCAACAAAAACCATTGATATACACCATCATGGCGTCGAATACGGCATTCTTGTTCAAAACGCTGACCTGTTTTGTGTGCTTTCATCCAAATGTTTTGCATCAGCGCTCTATCTTCAGGATGTAAAAACTCCATCCATTGATAAGCGTCAATGTCATTATGATCAAATCCGAAATATTGTTTTAAAGCGGTATTACAATAGCCTTCTCCAAATTTAGTCATCCAAATTAAATGTGGAACTTGGTCTAAGGCAAACTTAACTTCATTTGAAATTTGCACACACTGCGGCTTTATAGAATTCCGAGACGAACCCACCTGATTTATATTTCGATCATAAGGTAAATATGCGCCAGCCATAGATTAATCCTATAATATCAGTGCAAATTCAATATAAACTCTTTTTCTAGATGATATATTTTAGCCACATGTTTATTTTGCAATCATTAACAGAAATGTTAACCCTTTCATTTATCAGAAAATAAATTGAATCAAGTCACATTTATAATAAAATAGTGCAAAATTATAGACAAATTTATCAATAAAATCTATGTTTAAATTATTGTCTACTATTTTTCCAATTTATCTTCATCAGATTAACACTGACATGTTTATTCACAATAATCAATTGAAGTTTGTCGGATAATATTTGGGACAATTGACTATTGTTTAAAATCACTTTTTTATTATTTAAAATAATTTAGCGGCAACTTCAAGTATCGAACCCCGTTACTTTCAGCTTCAGGAAATTTCCCTGCATCCATATTGATTTGGATCGCAGGAAGAATCAATTTAGGCATGGATAAGCTAGCATCACGCTGTTCACGCATATGAATAAATGCCAGTTTTGTGACACCGCTATGGATATGAATATTTTCTTGGCGTTGAGTTTTAAGATCCGTTTGGCAAGCATAGTCTGTACGCGACTCAGAAAGATAGTCATGGCATAAAAAAATGCGAGTATCATCAGCTAATTTAAAAATCTGCATGACAGAATCATAAAGTTGTGCCGCACTACCTTTTGGAAAGTCACAACGAGCAGTACCATAATCTGGCATAAACAATGTATCACCAACAAATGCCGCATCTCCGATCACATAGGTTAAACATGCAGGAGTATGACCAGGTGTCGGAATATTATAAGCCTCTAATTGACCTATTTTAAAAACTTCATGATCTTTAAATAAATAGTCAAATGACTGATGAGAGTTTAATGCCTTTATATCCAGATGATAAATTTGGCTAAAAGTATCCTGTACGATAGCAATCTTTTCACTCATTGCAATTCGTCCACCAAGCTTTTGCTTTAAGTATTGTGAAGCCGTTAAATGATCAGCATGTACATGTGTTTCCAAAATCCACTCAACACAAAGTTGATGTTGTTGAATATATTCAATGATTTGATCTGCATGCGTGGTGCTGGTGGTCGCTGATGCTGCATCATAATCCAATACACTGTCAATAATTGCACAACATTTGCTTATTGGATCAGTCACAACATAACTGAACGTATTGCTATTTTCATCAAAAAAATCTTGAACAATCGGATTCATCACCAACTACACTCCTACAACCTTACGGTGAATAAGGACACCAGCCAACATTGCGATAATAAAGTACAGTGCGGGATAAACACCTGCGCCGATCAAAGTAAATGCAGGAGCTGGACATATACCTGCGATTCCCCATCCTATTCCAAAAAGCACAGCGCCGAGGATCAACTTTGTATCGATTTTCGTATTGATCGGTAAGTCAATTTTTTCATTAAATAAAGTGACTGGCTGACGTTTCACCTTCTGAAATGGTAAAAATGCGACCATGATCGCGCCGATCATGACAAAAGCCAAACTTGGGTCCCAATGACCAAATATATCTAAAAAACCAATCACTTTTGCAGGATTGGACATGCCTGAAAGCATGAGACCAATTGCAAATAAACCACCAAAAACAAAAGCAAATATATTTTTCATGTTCATTCTCCCAACACATGACGCATCACATAAACAGTCATGAATCCTGCCAGCATAAAAGTACAGGTTGCAACGAATGAGCGTTTAGATAAGCGACTAATCCCACAAATACCGTGTCCACTGGTACAGCCTGAACCCAGTCGCGTACCAAATCCAACCAAAAGACCTGCAATGATCAATAAAATTGGATCTGTAGTCATCATTTCAATTTGTGGATGAACCATAGAATTATAAAAAAATGGCGTAATCAACAAACCTAATAAAAACCATAATGCAGGCGTTTTTAACAGGGTTTTAGGATCTAATACTTGTGCAACTAAACCACTAATACCCGCAATACGACCATTCACCAATAAATAGCCGACAACAGCCAGCCCAAGTAAAGTGCCACCAATGAAAGCAAGGATAAAGTCATGCATCATTTTAAATCCAAACAATATATATTTTTATAATATATGTTTTAATAATTTATTCAATATCATTGTTGTATATCGATATAAAATTTTCTGCAAACCCATGAATAATATAATTTTTCAAAATTAAGCGCTATGAGTTTGACTAGACCAACTCATAACTCGCTGATACATTGACAGACCTTTGAATGAAAAATTGAATACAGAATCATTCTTCATTAAATTCATTCAATACTTTATCAACAAACCATTTGGGAAAATAATGGACAGCTGGATTTAATTTTAATACTTCGGCATTCTCAATTTCAGCAATAAAAGAAGCTTTTTCACCATCACTTGAATTATCAAAAATATATGCGCGATCAGAAACCTCAATAGCAGGCATCAATAAATCTAAACTGCGATAGTATCGTTCATAGATCTTGTGTTCTGGAACATCATGTCCACCGGCATAAACACGATACTTCACCCGTGCAATATTTATTTTTGGATCTACTGTCGCAACATAATATAAATATGTTTTGAACCCTTGACGTTTTGCTTCACCTAAGAATTCGACTTTACTGGCATGTGACATCACTGTTTCAAATGTAAAGCTTATTTTGAGCTTTAAAAACGCCATTCGAATAAAATCAATGATGCGCGCACAAAGATATGAATCTATTTCATCTAATTCAAAAACAATCACTTGATCATGTATGATTTTAGGTTGAGTGAATAATAGAGGTACTAATCTTTCATTTCTTTTACGTTTATTTTGTTTTAAAAACGTCAATAAGGCAGGAGCTGATAAAGCTGCATGGTAATCACTTAAACAGAGTTGCTGAGTAGCAAGCAACTGTTTTTCCAGTTCATCTGCATTTAAATACGCTCCAATTTGATTCGGAGCCAAATAGTCTTTGATGGTACTTTTACCTGATCCATTCGGACCAGCAAACATTCTTATTCGTGGTGGTCGCATGTAAAAATTATGCCAAGACCTCTTGTTTCTTTTTACGCTTTAAAACACTACGTTTTAATTTAGGTAATATATATGCTGTAGATAAATCTTGAATAACGGTGACTTCACCATGCAATTGTTGAACAAGTTGTCGATCTTTAACGTAGGTGACACCCGCATCAGACAAACTCGCCTGCCTAAATGCATCATGAAATGCATCAATAGCAAGCATTGGAATTGTTGCTTCTTCCCGTAATGAAGTTTTCATGACTGTAAATTGACTCATGGAAAAATCCCCAGTCTGTTTGCGTTGTTTTCGTTATCATAACATAAGACGTATTTTTGTCTATTTATTCAACATCTTTCATACATGTCAAAATACCGCTAAATATTGTATAAATATCAACATGTATATATTTATAAAATTGATTTAGAAATTCACGAAAAAACATATATTCGAACCCATGCGACATGCTTGGACACAGTTATACTAAGCCAAACCATGATGGAACCGTTTTATGCCCAATGATCTTAAAATTGATGTTATGCGTGACTCTGCCTCATCAGTTGTTACAATCCTAAAATCTTTGGCTAATACTGATCGTTTACTCATTTTGTGTCATTTGGCTCAACAAGAGTTGAATGTTTCACAAATTGAAGAACACACTCAAATTAATCAACCAACACTCTCACAACAATTAATGATGTTACGTAAAAGTGATGTGGTTGCGACACGTAGAGATGGAAAACAGATTTATTATTCGATTAAAGATGACAAACTCACCACTGTTTTAAAAATGCTGTATGACCTTTACTGTCCTAAAATTTAAACTTTTTCTATAATTTTAAAAATAAAAACAGAAACTTATCTCTTAAGCACTTATTGTCGCTATTTTTCTTAGCATTTTTTCTGCATAATATATATGAAAATGTGATATTGAAAATTCAATGGCTACTCCTAGATTGCAATTTAGTAAAATGCTTCCTGCTTGGCAATGGTTACAAGACTATACTGTTCCTAAATTTCGAGCCGATTTACTCGCCGCTTTAATCGTTATTGCCATGCTGGTTCCACAAGGAATGGCATATGCAATGGTTGCAGGCTTGCCTCCAGTCACGGGGTTATATGCCAGTATTTTACCGATGATCATCTATGCCATCGTTGGCGGAAGCCCAACTTTGTCCATTGGTCCTGTTGCACTGATTTCGATGATGACCTTTGCAACGCTTGAACCTTTGTATGAGGTTGGATCACCTGTTTATATTCAAGCCGCATGCTTATTGGCAATTTTAGTTGGCATACTTTCGACATTACTTGGCATTTTTAGGTTTGGTTTTTTAATTCGTTTAATCAGCCATCCTGTAATTAAAAGTTTTATTATCGCCTCTGCTGTGTTGATTGCACTTAGCCAAGTGAAGTTTATGTTGGATATTCCACTAAAATCAGGAAATATCGTTGAGTTTATCCAAAGTGCTTGGCAATATCTTCGATTTACAAGTATTGAAACTTTAGTTTTTGGTATCGCTGCAACACTGTTTTTGCTCTATATGCCAAACCTTTTGAAGTCAAAAATCTGCCATACCTTTTCAACTTCTGTGCAATTTTGGATCAAGGCACTCCCTCTTATATTGGTGTTTATTTCAATTGCATTGATTCATTTTTTACATATAGATCAATATGGAATTAAAACTGTCGGTGAAATTCCTTCAGGATTTCCACCGTTTGCCATGCCTTACTGGAACTGGGATTTAGTGATTCAGCTTCTGCCTGGTGCAGCCATGATTACAATGGTCAGTTTTGTAGAATCTATATCCATAGCTCAGACAACTGCCTTTCAACAACGTAGTGAATTAAATAGCAATCAAGAGCTTATAGCCTTAGGTCTTGCCAATTTTAGTGCTGGTGTTACCTCGGCATTTCCTGTGAAGGGTAGCTTATCCCGTACTGTAGTCAATGCAGATGCTGGTGCAAAAACACCGATGGCTGGAGTTTTATCATCTATTTTTATTGTTATTGTCAGTTTATATCTTACAGGATTATTTAAAGAGTTGCCTCTGGCAATTCTTGCAGCAACCATTATGGTTTCAATTTGGAAGTTAGTCGATTTTAAGCCGTTTATTGAAACTTGGCGCTATTCAAAAGCAGATGGTCTTGCAATGTGGGTGACCTTTTTTGGCGTGTTGTGTATCGACATTTCTACAGGTCTAATCATCGGCATTATTTCGACATTTATTTTGTTATTGTGGCGAATCAGTCGCCCACATATCGCTGTGATTGGTCTAGTTGAAGGTACTCAACACTTTCGTAATATTTCCCGCCATGAAGTGCTGACCAGTACCAATATTGTCTCAATCCGTATAGATGAGAATTTAACTTTTTTAAATGCTAATACTTTAAAAGAATTTGTGATTTTTGAAGTCAGTCAACATCCTGAACTGCATCATGTTGTGATTAATTGTTCAAGTATCAGCAATATTGATGCAAGTGCTTTAGAAACACTGGAAGAAATCAATAATGAATTAAAGAATTTAAAAATTCAGATGCATTTTACTGAGATTAAAGGTCCAGTTATGGATCGTTTAAAACAGTCGAATTTAATCAATGAACTGAGTGGGACAGTCTATTTGACGCATTACCAAGCAATGCATGCCTTAGATGCTCAAACTTTCAGATAAAAAATCATTTAATTTGTCAACAATTTTTAATATGATTGCTGAAAAAGCTATATATTTTTTAATATCTTAATTTTTATGGTGAAAATGTGGTATTTAAGTTTTCGCGTTTAGGTATAGAATAGCCGGCTTGTTCATTGATTTTAGACCAGTTTAGGCAAAAAGGTTCAATATGTTTGCTGCCCTAGCACGTTTAAGTTTAGTTACACGTATTCTTATTGCCATCATTCTTGGTTTTTTAGTTGCGTATTTATTTCCAAATTCAGCCGGATATTTCAATATTTTAGGCGAGCTTTTTATTAAAGCATTAAAATCTATTGCACCGATTCTGGTATTTGTATTGGTTCTCGCTTCAATTGCTAATTTTAAAGTGGGTGGCGGTGCAAGCAATTTAAGACCTATTCTGATTTTATATGCCATCGGAATGTTATTGGCTGCGATCAGCGCAATAATAATTAGTACCTTATTCCCAAGTACACTCATTTTCACGCATGCCAGTGAAGCAGCTTTACAACCACCAGGAAGTGTGGCTGAAGTATTAAAAAATTTACTGCTGAGTTTTATTACCAACCCAATCACAGCACTACATGAAGCCAATTTTATTGGTATTCTGGCTTGGGCTGTTGGTCTAGGTGCTGCACTTCGTCATGGTTCGGAAACCACAAAACAAGTGATTACAGATGTAGCAGATGCAGTTAACAGTATTATTCGTATTGTGATTTCATTTGCGCCAGTCGGTATTTTTGGTTTAGTGGTCGCTACTTTTGCACAAGCTGGTTTGGAAACGCTAAAAAACTATGCACATTTGATTGCAGTCCTTGTGGGAACAATGTTGTTTGTTGCGTTAGTGATCAATCCATTGATCGTGGGTATTGTGATGCGTAAAAACCCATACCCTTTGGTACTCAAATGCTTAAGAGAAAGTGGAATTACTGCATTCTTTACGCGTAGTTCTGCTGCCAATATTCCAGTCAATCTTGATTTGGCGAAGCGTTTGGGTGTAAATGATACCACTGCCAACGTTGCGATTCCTTTAGGTGCGACAATCAACATGGCTGGCGCAGCAGTAACGATTACGGTACTCTCTCTAGCAGCAGTACATACCCTTAATATTCATGTTGATATTGTCACCATGGTTATCTTATGTATTGTATCTGTTTTATCTGCATGTGGTGCTTCAGGTGTTGCCAGTGGTTCTTTGCTACTGATTCCAATTGCATGCGGTTTGTTTGGGATTCCTTCAGAAATCGCGATGCAAGTGGTGGCTATTG
The DNA here is from genome assembly GCF_000335555.1 of Acinetobacter sp. WC-743. Lineage (NCBI taxonomy): Bacteria > Pseudomonadati > Pseudomonadota > Gammaproteobacteria > Moraxellales > Moraxellaceae > Acinetobacter > Acinetobacter sp. WC-743. The sequence goes on from NZ_AMFQ01000139.1 coordinate 81,565, forward strand.
GGATGGTCATCAGTGTATTGCAAGATTCAACAGAAACTGCATTAAATTCATCTACTGACGTTATATTTACAGCAGCAATTGACCTCTCAAAAAGGTAATTTGCCGAAGGTATGAAGAAAAGAAGGAATTATGCCTCTTCAATATTTACCAGCCTGGATTCAGCTTGGTGCTTTTATGCTTGCAGTCAATGCAGGCATAATTAATGTATTGGGCTTAATCACGGTTCTACACCAATCGATCTCTCATATGACGGGTAATGCCAGTTTATTTGCTCAAGCACTGGTACATCAACAATATAGTCATGTTGTGTATCTGCTGCTGATTATCATCAGTTATGTGCTGGGTTCAAGCTATAGTGGCTATATTTTAGGTAATAGTCATTTTCAACTTGGTCGTAGATACGGCATACCGCTGAGTCTAGTCAGTATTTTTATTTTTTTGTGTTGGGTATTTATTCCCTATCATCCGCAATACGCCTTACTTTGGGCAAGTGCCGCCATGGGTATACAAAATGCCATGGTGAGCCATTACAAAGGTACAATTATTCGTACCACGCATCTTTCAGGTGTATTAACAGATTTAGGATTAGCATTAGGCTATTTTTTCAGAGGGCTTGTGGTTGAAAAACGCCGCATAACTTTGCATTTATTGATTCTTTTTGGATTTATTCTGGGTGGAATCATTGCCAGTATTGTCCATCCTTATTTACAATTGAATGCATTCCTTATCCCTGCTGGATTAAGTTTAGTATTAAGCTTAGTGTATTGGTTTATTTATTTTCGGCATGGCTCGAAACACAGTTAATCGTTGGTTATTATTATGGTTAAAAACGCATTACAAGCGCAATTACTCAAAGCTGGCTTAGTTGATAATAAAAAAGCAAAGAAGCTTTCTAAGCAAGCACAACATGAACAGCGTACTGGTCAAAGTAATGAGGCTGAACTCAAAGCAAAAATTGAACAAGACAAACAAGAAAAAATCTCTAAAGACCAGGCACTGAATCAAGAAAAACAAAGAATTTTAGATGAAAAAGCATTGAAAGCATCAATCATCCAAATGATCAAGCAACATAAAATCAAAGATACAGATGGTGATGTTACCTATCAGTTTATTGATGGTTCAATTAAGAAAATTTATCTTAATCAACAAGTCTACAATGCTCTGGTTGCAGGTAGCTTAGTGATTGCACATGATCATGATGCTTATGCCATATTACCTAAAGCTTTAGCAGATCGTATCAATGAGAAAATGACTGGCTTTATTATTGTCAATAATTCTGAAAAGAATGAACAGGTCACAGATGAAGAAGATCCTTATGCAGCTTACGTCATTCCAGATGATTTAATGTGGTAATTTTGGGTCAGATCTGAACCAGTACAGATTAAAAATATCTGTCTTTACTTACAAAATGGATTGTGTTCTAAAATGCATTTCTTAGGCACAATCACCAATCGATATAAACACACCAGTGCAATATAAAGATATTTTGCCTGAAATCGCGATCATAAGTTACAACGCACTTTTTGAGTTAGACAGAAAAATAAGAATTCAACTTTGATTTACTTTTGCAAAATCAAATAAATATATAAGTGCGCAATACTATTTAGCGCTGTTGAATATACTTCTTGCTTAAACTGCTGCACAACTTTTGCAATATCATAATGTCCGTAGCTGACTTGCCAAATCCAGCTAAATTGCTCCACACAATACTGAGCCTTATAACCACGAATAAAATCAACCATTATTTGTGTGGGCAGTCTAACTCTTCCTGCGCGACAAAAGTAGCAGCTTTAGGAAGAGTTTCATTAACGCGTTGTAGCGCTTTGTTTTCAATTTATTATGCCAAGCACGCAAAGTTTCAGAGGTACAACCGATTTTAGATGTAATTGCTGTAATTACAGTCCAAGTAGAAATATAGTCTTTTTTAGAGTCAGACACTAAGCTTACTGCCCGTTATTTGATTTTTGGGGTGTATTTTAATTTTGTCATTATAATACTCTCTTAATAAAGTTTGTCTCCAACAATCTCGGTACCGTTCAGCTTTGGTATTAACCTTGCCATTACTGGAAAGTAAAGCGTAAAATATTTAAAGTTTTTTGATAGGAATGTTGAGATTGAAGCCGAAATGAATTTAAAAAGTGATCAAATCGAATTAACTCAAGAAGAAGTTCATAAACTTGCAGATACTTTTAAGTTATTAGGCGATGCATCCCGACTCAAAATACTTTTGTTTTGTATGCGTGGACCGAGTTCTGTTGGAGAGATTTCTACAGCTCTTGATCTTTCACAATCATTGGTCAGTCATAACCTTAGACTTTTACGTTCAGCACGTTTAGTAAAGGGCAACCGACAGGCAAAACAAGTTATTTATCAAATAGCAGATACTCATGTGAGTCATGTAATTTCTGATATGGCTATACATATTGTTGAAGAGGCATGTGAAGACTTTTAATACAATTACGACAGCTAATTAAAAGCACAACCAATATATCCAATAGGGCAAATATGACGTATATAGATGCCAATATTAACTAAATTGGATGTGCTTATAACATTTTACAAGCATCATAAGATTTTTAAAATGTTATGAGTTTGAACAACAAGCATCTTTTTCAAATGCACTCAGGCGACAAAAGCATGATGCTTCAATTGGAATATCTGCTGAAGCAACAGCAATATCACGTTGTAAGGAAATTTCTTCAGCTTCCTTATCTCTCCCTAACTTAGTTAAGCATTCATATAATCCATGCAAACTCCATACATTATTCGGACGGATGCGACGCCTACCTAACTTTTTATCCAAGCCTAATTCGATCCGATACTCTGTAGCAGCCACTTCATAATTGCCTTGTTCCATATTAAGTGCACAATATGCATGACGTACAGGTTGTAACCAAGCAGGAGGATCACTGTATGGAAGAGCATCTTCCAACTCAATACCTTCTCTTAATATCATAAATGCTTTTTCAATATTTCCTTTACGATATTCAAGCTCACCATGAATCATTTTTGTGGCAATATTAAGTGCATATATTTCTTTAACAGGAATTGAATTATATCGTTCTTCAGGCACAGCTGCTGCTGCTGCTTCGAATTCAATATGCGCTTGTTCAGCTTCAGGAATCCGTCTGAGTGCAGAGAACGCAATCCCACGAGCATAACTGATCATTGCTACAGTCGAACTATACAACTCTTTATCTTCAGGAAGTTCGAGTTCTAAAATTTCTTCCCATAGACCGAAACGGATCATTACATGGGGTAAAGTTGTACAATAACTCTCACATAAATTAGCCATAGGCGGTGAAGAAATACTAAGTACTTCAGGTGTGAGGATTTTGTTAATGCGATGAGCCATATCTAAAGCTTCTCGAGATTTACCTGCCATCATCGCACCATATGCTCCAACTATTAAATTGTGTGCCCTATAGGCGACGTACCAAGCATCTGGATTCATTTCTTTCGCAAAATATTTGTCATCTGCTCTAGCCGCATCTAAATTCGAGTAAACAACTCGTCGCCAATCTCCACAAGCGTTATCTATATGAGTAGACATATGCGCTAAATGTGAACCATCGGGAGATAAGCTACGAAGATTATCAGCAGCCGTCAAAGCAACCTCTGGGTAAGGTGACATTTCCATTAGGTGAATATATAAGTGGTTTAATACGGGGTGACGATTACTACCAGAGCGTGATAATGCATCTTCAAGAACTTTTCGCGCTTCCAATGTACCTGAACCAATAGCTTCCCCAGTATCTATGTCCCAAAGTTGACGTGGACTAAGACACATTAGTGAGTCAGCGAATAGTGCAGCAGCATCGAGATCATCCGAATATTTTTGATAAAATGGTCTCAGTGATTCAGCATAAGCTAGATTGAGCTTTTTAAAGTCATCTTCGTTAGTCGTCATAATTTTAGGAAATCGAGATGCTAAAGCATTAATCAGATCTTTTTCAAAAGAAGTCGCATTTTTAACAGCGTTTTCTTTTGCCTTTTCCATAACTCTTTGAATAAATGGAATCTTAATTTCAAGATCTGCTTTATCAAATAATCGCCATGCTTTGTTGTAATTTGGACCTGACGCAAATGCAATTCCCCAGTATGCCATAGCGCAGTCGGGATCATATTCTGTAGCTTTTTTAAAACAATTGACAGCTTCTCCAAGGTTGAAACAATAGGTCCATTGTAAACCACGGTCAAACCATATTTGGGCATCAGGTGATGTTGTTGTAATTTTACGGTGATAATCACCGAGATCATAATAAGTATCAGTCATTCTTGACTCCTTAATTCAAAATCCTTTAACAAAAGAATTTAATGGTTATGACCAGTATAAGGATTAGTTTTTATAGCTTTCTCAAGACTACAAATACGATCTCCTAACCAGTCAATGGCAACAGTTAAATCCATAAATATGATTATCTATACATATGAATATATATTCATATGTATAGGATGTCAAATCAATATAATTTCATATCAATCCACTGAAAAACTCATACAGTAAAATAGAATTTGTCTTGACCAATAAAATTAATGTAATGAATGTATTGTTAAATGATTTAAAGCTTTTATTGCCACGCTTTATATCAAAAGTTTAAATAGATCTGCGTAGGTAATGCTTCACTCTTGCGCTGCAAACAAAGCAATGCTTTGTTTTTTCTCAGATGAAAGATGACAAAAATCTTTCGTTGAGCGAGTGGGTATATCCTACTCCCCACTCAACATAACGACATCCATGTCGCCTTACGATATAAAGACCATCTATAATTTAAAAATGCAAAAATAAATAAATCTGTAAAAACTTCTAATAATTTGTATAAAAGCATAAAGTCTATTGGATATGAATGATTGAAATTGAATCACTTGTATGAATAATCAGGCGGTTTAGGTATAGATATAAGGCATAGCTTTTGCTTTTAAGTCACTTTAGTCAGAAGATATCTTGATCATTTTTTACTATGGGCTTGACTCAAAATACTCACAGATAATAGCCCAAAATCACAAAACTGAGTAAACAGACTGTCTCTGCGATTTCTATACTCGCACCAATCGTATCTCCTGTAATGCCATCAATTCTTTGAATAAATTTATGTCGGAGATAAATGAGCGTTAAAATAAAAATGATTGCTGTCGCTAATCCAACCCAAACAAAGTATCCGACAGCCAATAGACTGATACTAAAAATGATGATCGACCATGTTTTAGGGATGTATTGTGCAATGGTAGAACCTAAACCTCTTTCACGAACATATTCTGTGGTCAGAAATAAAAAAAGTGGCGTTAAACGTCCAAAAACTGGAAATAACACCAAAGCAGTGTAGAGTTGTTCTTGAAGTAAAACATACAATGCAGACCATTTAATGATACAAACAATGATCAGACTTAATACGCCGATTGGTCCACAGGCAGGGTCTTTCATTATTCTAAGGGTATTTTCTTTATCGCCAAAACCACCTACCCATGCATCGGCAGTATCTGCCAAACCATCCAGATGAAGTCCACCTGTTAACCAAATCCAGATCACCAGAATAAAAGTGCTTAATAAAACAACAGGTAAAACATGCAATAGGCTGGCTACTGCATAAAGCACTAAGCCAATTAATAAACCAACCACTGGATAGAATAATAATGAACAGCCATTCTGCTGCGGTGAAGGCATTTTTCTTAAATGAACAGGAACAATCGTTAGAAACTGCAATGCAATAAAAAATGGAGTCATCTACCATCCTCCAAAAGTTCCAGTTGCATGGTTTCACTGTCTAAAATAAAGCGATTTAATTGCCCTAAATCAGCAGTCATTTTTAAAATATCATCTAAGGATTGTTGCAGCGCGATACATTTTAATAACTTAATCACACCGCCATGTGTGACCACTAAAGCAGTTTGACTGTTTGATGCCAGCATATGTTGTTGAATCGAATACAATGCCTGATTGATTCGAGATTGAAAATCTAAATATTTTTCAGCATTGGGTGGGGTAAAACGAGTTGGGTACTGCCAAAAATTTGCCAAAAGCTCAGGAGAATCTATATAAATCTGTTGAACAGAAATACCCTCCCAGTCCCCAAAATGTATTTCTTGAAGCCGTTGATCCTGCATCAACGGAATCTGAACTTGCTCAGACAGTGATTTAGCAAAGTGTACACAACGTTTCAAAGGAGAGCTGAACACATAATCCCACTGTGTTTGAACTGAGTTTTGATCTAAGAATATGCTCTGGTGCATTTGCTGCCAGCCCAATTCTGTTAAATCGTCATCAGTTGAGCCGCGCAAAGTATGACTTAGCGTGGTTTCGCCGTGACGTAATAGATCAACCCTCAGTTTCATTTATCTGCTCTTGTTTTGAATATTTTAAACTTTTTCACCAATCACAGCAGCTTCAGCAAATGTTGCCATATTGTTATGTAAGCTACATGCGAGTTTAATGACCCCTAGTGAAGCTCCTGCTCCACTTCCTTCCCCCAAACGCAAATTCAGTTTTAATAATGGATCAGCATTGAGTTCTTGTAATATACGCAAGTGACCATATTCAGCAGATTGGTGCCCAAACAACATCCACTGACGAACTGCAGGATTCAACTGAACTGCTACCAAAGCTGCAACAGAACTGATAAATCCATCCACAATCACAGCTAAACCGACTTGAGCACAACGAATATATGCACCCGTCATTGCTGCAATTTCTAAGCCACCGACTGCACAAAGCGCCTTAAATACATCACTTTTAACATAATTTTTATGCATTTCAACAGCATTTTTAATTATATTTTTCTTATGTATCAATTGCTCTTCTCGAATCCCTGTACCTACACCTGTTAATTGCTCTGCTGGTTCATTTAATAAAAAGCTTGCAACGGCTGAAGCAGCACAGGTATTTCCTATTCCCATTTCTCCAGCAATATAAATCGAAGCATGATTGGCAAAGGCTTTTTCAACACTTTTACGTCCTAAATCCATAGCTTGAGCACATTGTTCTTCAGTCATCGCCACTTGTTTTGCAAAGTTTGCTGTTCCTGGCGCAATACAGTGACGTTCAACACCTTGATATTCGTAAGCGTCTCCGACCGTACCACAATCAATCACTTGCAATGTCGCTGCATATTCTTTGGCAATCACACTGATACATGCGCCGCCAGTTGCAAAATTTTGCAGCATTTGTCGTGTTACCGCTTGCGGATAGGCTGACACATTTTCTGCCATTACCCCATGATCACCTGCAAATATTGTAATCCAAGGATGTTCAAGCTGTGGTTTAGGATTATTTTGTAGACTTGACAATTGCACAGCGACATTTTCTAGAGCAGCAAGTGAACCCGTCGGCTTGGTCAATTGCGATTGACGTTCTTCAGCCTGTTGTTTCATCTCTGCACTTGGAACTTTGCATGCTTCTAACCACCAACTCATTGTTTTTCTCCATATCAATCATTTTTAAACATATAAATATCAATTCGATCTATGATTTCGACCACTAGAAATCATAGAGCTTCGTTTTTTAAAACCATTGGAAAACCAGCAACACAAAATACAACTTTATCAGCAATTTGCCCCAACTGCTGATGCAAGCGCCCAGACTCATCAACGAATTTACGGGTGATTTCTCCCATAGGAACAACACCAAGTCCAGTTTCATTACTCACCAAGATCACTTGAGACTCTAATTTAGGCAGGATTTGCAGTAGTTTTTGACATTCCTGAATCTGTAGATTTTTATCATCATGTATTAACAAATTACTCATCCACAAAGTTAAACAATCGACTAGAATCAAATGCCCTTTTTGATCATTTTTTTCCAATATATCCGCAAGATAATGTGTTTCTTCAATCAATTCCCATTCACTTGGGCGTTGCGACTGATGGTGAGCTATGCGTACCTGCATTTCCTGATCCCAAGCTTGGGCAGTCGCAATATAGATCACTTTTAAATCTGAATCTTTTGCAATCTGTTCTGCAAGTTTACTTTTTCCAGAACGTGCGCCCCCCAAAATTAGTTGCAGCATGGATTCTGCTCCAAAGATACTTTTTTAGCATTTGAGTTGAGTGAATAATATTCTAAATCAAATAATTTGCCTTGTAGATCGTTTGCTTTATAAAAACCAAAATGCAGTTGATCTATCGTGATTTCAAACTGTTGTTGCTGTGTCATTTCAATTTCTTCTAAAATTTGTTGTGATGGAAACTCTGCCTTATAAAGTCCTAAGGTAATATGTGGGTAATAACAGGTTGGAGCAATTTCTTGTGTTGATTTAGCCAATGTAGTTCTAATCTTGCTTAGGCTATTTTGATCATCATGAATATCAACAAAAAGAGCACTGCTAAAACTGTTTATCTTACCCGTCTTGAGTTTAAAAGGTTGAAGATTACTTTTCTTTAAATCTTGCAATTGCTGTTTTAATTGTTTGAATTGGAAATCATCATCGAATTGTGGAGATAAATCTGTTAAAAACCCACAAATATATATCGTGATATGAAATTGTCGTGTGTTGGGATGAAATAAAAAATTTGAAAACTTTTGTCTCAATTGATTTAGATAAGCACCTAAGGCTGGATGCTTAATTGCAATGTACCATAAAGCGTAGTTTTCCCTCCCTTTGTGCCACTCAGGATAATCATATACTTGTGTTGCTACAGTGGTACTTTGGGAATGTAAAAACATGTTAAAATTCACATTCGTTTGAATGACTCTATTAAAGCATGGAATCCACTGATTTAATTGCTAAATTGCATGAGTGTTGTTCAATCAAAAGAGAATTTTATTCAATTTAATTGTTCAAGCTTACTTTTAAAATCTTTCATTGACTCAAAATAACCATCTGCCATGTCCAACATGTACTGATTTGGCGCTTTAATATCTCGAATCAAAATAGCTACACCACTTGCATCATGTGCTGAACGAAGCCCATTTTCTGAATCTTCAATCATAAAGCAGTTTTTTGGTGCTAAATTGAATTTTTCACACGCAGTTTTAAAAATTTCTGGATGAGGTTTTCCTTGTAATACCTCATCACCACACACTAAAAATTTAAAATAATGCTCAATATTGGCGATTTGAAGGTATTTCTCCGCAATCTCCCGCGCACTTGATGTAGCGACTGCCATGGGAATCTGATGTGAATAGAAATACTTCAATGTTTCGAGTACACCCTCTTTTAATGGCACGCCATTTGACTCAATCATTGCCAATTCAATTTGAGCTGCACGTTTGCGAATCTGATGATAAGGAATATTTGCGTCATAAAATTGCTGTGCTAAAAGTTCAGAGCTTGACTCATTAAGTCCTAAGCATTGCATTAAATAATCCAGTGAGAATTCAAGCTGCATAATGTCTAAAGAGGCTTGTTGTAAAGCTTTAAATCTAAGCCGTTCTGTATCCAGTAAAGTGCCATCCATGTCAAAGATCGCAGCTTGAATAATATGTTGATGAAACTTCACACTTGACCTATAGAAAATAAATAAAAGGGAGACGTATATCTCCCACACATTAAAATAGCAAACTATTGAATATTATAGCATTGCTTAAGCTTTAAATAATCATAATAATAACTCTTGGTTTTATAACGCGCATAATCACATTCTTGTTTAAAACTGATCTCTTTTTCGTTATACAACATTTTCAACAAAGTTTGACCTTGTGAATTTTGATAAATATCCCACTGTACATTTGCCGCCATTGGGGAGATATCTTCACCACGCCATGTGCTGTTGTTGTAACTAAAAGTCTGTGAAAAAGGCACAGATTGCATCATGCCTTTCAGTTCCAAACTGGTGGCTAAAGGAATAATGATTTCAGCGTGGGCAAAACGAAGTACAGCAATATTCTTTTGACGCTTATTGATCACATCATCTACTTGTTTAAATAAATCTTGCTTGAGCGACTGCACAATTTCAGTTGTGATGGCTTTGCCCGCATCAAAACTCGGTCCTTTACTATAGAAATCATTGGCATCGTTATATTGTGCATAAAACTTGGCAGCATCAATTGGCATATATTTGCTAAAATCTGTAGCGCCTAGTTCATCTTGCATTCCCCCTGTAATAGAATATAACTCATATAAATACGCCGCCGCATCTACTGCACTTGTAATGGTATTTTTACCTTTGCCTTTTTCAGTAATTTGTTCACCTTGAGGACTGGTGACAGTAAACGATCCTGTATTACTAAAGGTATAGCCAGCTTGCCCCAGTTTTTGAATAAACGTTGCTTTAAAAATAGGTGTTAACACCGCTGTTGCGATTTTTTGTGCATTATTGTCTGCGCTTAATTCTTTAAGCTTTTGTTTTAAACTTAAATCATTTTCTTCATAATCTTGGTATTTCAGGCTTGCATCATAGACTTGCTTTTCTAAATCCGTTTTGATGTTGGCAAGATCATCCTGTGCATTCAAACTGTGAAAATATAAGTTAAAGCGACTTACACCACCATCTGCGATACTCGGTACAGATCCACTGTTTAAACTTTGATAACTCGCAGGTGTAATCGAACTCTTTAAATTCGGTTGCTGTTTTAACAATTCATTGCTAAAGAATTTTGCACTGTCTACGGCGCGATCTACGCCCGAACTTACGATTTGAATGGTTTTGCCCTGCTGACTGGCTTGATTAAATAAGTCAGGTAAACGCTGCAACAGTCGATCTGCAATTCCACGATGTTCTTTAATCCCTATCGATGATTCATTGCCATAACCATATTGGCGGATGCCTTCTACACCATAACCCAATAGAATATTGGCTTTCATCATTGCTTCTAGATCAGCACCAAGTTTTTCGCCCAATGGCGTTAAAGCATTTTCTTGTTTGGCTTTTAGCCACATGTTGTAAAGTGCTAGATCATATTTAATACTCGATAAACCACGTGAGCCATGTCGTGCAACAAGTTCAGTAAAAACTGCCTGATAGCCAGCAGGTTGAGCTTCATAAGTGCTTAATTTCTGTTGCGGTAAATAAGGTTGTTTGGTCTGCAAATATAAAGATGTAGTTGTCTGTGGTGGCGTTGTAGTTGAGTTCCTATTATCCGTATCATCATTACAGGCACTAAGAAATAAACCAGAGCTCAAACATATAAATAAAGAATGTTTAAATTTTAAATTTTTCATCAGCAAAGTGTCATATTGGACTAAATGCCGAAGAAACTAGTCCAATAATATGACACTGATATGACTTTATCGATATTATTTTTCTCTATTCCATTTAAAAACAATGAAATAAACATAAAATACAGCAAAAATACCAATCAATAAATAATATGGAAAAATTATGTTGAATTGATACAGCGCTGTACTCAACAAAGGTGCAACCACTAAGCTGAGCGCTTGCACCATTGTACATAGTGCTGCTATTTTCATTTGATCATGGATAGAGACCGACTGTGATGCACCTGTGGTAAATGCAGGCATTAAACTCGCCACGGCGATCCCATAAAAAACATAAGCGAGCTGAAAGATGATAATCTGTTCGGTATATATCGACATCAACAACCCTATCAGCATTGCCGATAATCCAGCCACCAATAAGGTTTGCAATGACCATTTTAACCATTTTGAAATTGCCACTTGCATAGCAACCAATGCAATACCAACAATTAATGAACATTGCGAAAAATACAATGCACTTTGTTCAATACTGAACTTAAATTTATCTTGGATATAAAAGCCAGCCGTTAAATTCAGGGTAACAATGGCGATGTACAAACTGAATCCTAAGATTAGCCAGATAAAAGCTTTGTTTAACGTATGTTTATTTTGATTCTTTGCTTGATACTGCTCATCAATATCTAGTGGTTGATTGGCTAAATCTGTAGGGTTTTGATGCAAATTTTCTTGAAATTCGACCGAATTTTGATTATTTTTTTGGTAAAAGCTTACGATTAATATACTCAAGGTTGCGAGAATCACCACAGCCAACCACATGGGAATTAAGATCCCATAAACGATCAATAATGTCGTTAGAAATGGTCCTAAAATTAATCCTAAACTGTTGAATGCACCAAACTTTGCCATCATTTGACTACGTTGTTTTTCTTCTTCATAGCGTGTCATCACATAACTTTGTAAAGCAATCTGCGGCATTGCCATAAAAATACCTGTACTGCTGCGACTTAATAACAGTAAAGCAAATAACAGCCCTGCTGGTACACTATAATGCAATCCATAACTGAGTACACCTGAGAACAGTCCCCATGTGATGGTCATACCAATAAAACCTAAACTGAGTAAATAATATTGATTTTGTAATTTAGTTTTTTTTGAGATCCACATTGCCGTTAAACTCATCAACAAAGCACTTGCAGAAACCAATAAACCTGCTTGAAGTTCTGACATTTTAAGCTGCCGAATCAAGGGGGCAAGCAAAGGCAAAATCATGGAAAAACTCATTCCATTTGCTAGACTTGCAGCTAATAAAATCGTATTGTTTTTATTCATTTAGACCTTATTCAAATATCACAGTGAGCAGATAATCAAATACATTATGCAATTGAGACGCATTTCCATATTGATCAAATTAAAAAGCCCCTTTTACGTGATTGATTGGCAAAAGAGGCTAAAGATTTAATTAATATTTCACGCTATAGCTTAGACTATAGGTACGACCTTGTGCAGGTAAGCTTGAGATTGCACCATAAACAGTTGAAACAGCTTGGCTATATACTGATTTATAATCTGTATTCCAGACATTATATACACCAAATCCAAGTGTCCCAGGTCCAACTTTGGCATTAGTAATCACATCCATCGTTGTAAATCCTTTAATCTCAGCGGGTGGACGAGTTGAGCCACTGTCGATCGCATCTTGACGCGCTTTGTCTGTCCCACCTATGGCTAAGGCTTGTACTCGCACACCAATGCCATCATCAAACTGCCAATCTGAATAAACCGTTCCTTTTAACGGTGCTATCCGTATAGCATCCAATTCTTGCCATTTACCTTGAGTATTCTTATATTGCCCAGTGGTATATGCTGCTGTTCCACCGATAGTCCAATTCGATGAAATTGGATAAGAGAGATTGGCTTCTGCACCATACACACGTTCATCCGTGTCAATAACCTCTATAGCATAATTCGGTGGTCCAAATTTCAGACTCTTGTCTGAATCATTATAAAACGCAGTAATACCTGCATTTAAACCTTTGGCACCTTGAATTCTCCAACCCAATTCATAGTTATTAACTTTAATTGGATCAATCGTCTGACTACTTACTACAAAGTTTGCAGGTACATCACGCAGCATACGTTGTATGTCTGGTAAATTTGAACCTTGTGAGAAATTGGCAAAAACTTGTTGTGCATCGGTCAGATGATAGACAGCCCCAATATTAAATAAAGTTGCATCATGTTTAACCGTTCCACCATTTAAGGTCTTTGCTTGATAAGTTGGCACTATATCAGCGACGACTGCTTCTGTGTAAGGTGTTGACGAATCAACATCACTTTCAACGCGCTCATATCTTATGCCCGCTTGTAAATCAATACGGTCGGTAATATCCAATTGGCTTTGCGCAAAAAAACCGAGCTTACTGGTTTCTACATCTGGACCAAATTGATAGCGCTTAAGCGGTTTAAAGGATAAACCATTACTTCCCATAAATGTGGGTAAATCATAACGTTGCATATCCTGACGGTCTTGCTCATTTTCATAATCTACCCCATAGGTCAGACCTAACTTACGACCTTGTAAATTAAAATCTTTTTGTAAAGCAAGTCGAGCACCCCAAACATCAATATCTGTATCAGATTGATAGACTAAATACTCGCTACCTTTTGGCAATGCAGTATGAGCAATCGGATTCACTGCTGGATACCAACGGGCTTGTTCATTACGATAATAGGCTTCAGCATTTAAAATCTGCGTAAAGAAGTCATCATTTTGGTATTGGGTATTAAAACTATAGCGTTTGGTTCTTGGCTGATCATCGAGCTGTAATCCTTTAACGGCTTTTTGGCTCGGTTGTGCACCAAATAAGACCGCAAGTCCTGGACCATAGTCTGGTCCATAATCACTGTCTTGTTCATCGTTGTAATATTGACCACCAAAACTGAGACTTTGACCATCGGCAATTTTCCAAGTCAAACGTCCATTCACATCTATGGTTTCAGTATCTTGACGATCCGTCTGCGCAACTTCAGGTCCGACTCGATCGCCATGACTGTCTTGGATTTCACCACGTTTAGCATAGCCAATACCGAGTGTTCCTTTTAGAGCGTCTTGATTGAATGAAATGCTTTGTGATGCTTCATAAGCCATTGCATCACTTTTAAAATTGTTGCCAGACGTGACACCGACTTTAGTTTCAAAACTTAAAGGTTCTTCGCCACCATTTTTTGTGATGATATTGATGATTCCACCTGTTGCGCCAGAGCCATAAATACTACTTGCGCCAGAAACGACCTCAATTCGCTCAATCATAGATGGGCTAATGCTATTGAGTTGTCGTGAACCATCGCGATAACCTGTTTGAGGTACACCATCAATCATGTATTGGACCACACGCCCACGCATCGTCATACCATAGTTTGATGTTGTACCCGTATTCGGCGTTAAAGACGGTACCAACAAGCCTAAAATATCTGCAGTGCTTTTACCCGCATTGGCTTGCTTTTCGATTTCAGCATGATTAATGCTATACACTGTTCCAGCGATTTCGGAAATACTTTTTGCAGAGCGTGTAGCAGTTACAACGATGGGTGCCAAGCTTTTCACTTCTGATACGGTATTGTCATTATTATTCGCAGGCTCTTGCGCATAAAGTTGAGTACATACAGCTAAACTTAAACAGGTCAGTTGTATATGTATTGATTTTTTTCTCATGAGTTATCCTTCCATAATCTTTGACTTTGGATTTATTTGCGATTTTGAAATAATGAGATGCGATAAAATTACACTCACTACAGATGCTACGGCCAGTACAATATAAAAATTGCCATAACCTAATGATTTGGCCAGAAAACCTGAGCCTGCCCCACCAATGAAATAGACCAACAATTCAAAACACACCAGAATTGTAAAATCAGTTCCTGCTTGTTCTTTTGAGCTATTTTGCATGAAGTATGCATAAAGCGAAGTCATTGCAATATAACGAATTGCAAGAAACGCAATGACAAAAATTCCCAATAATAAATGCCACTGGTTTAACCAACCGAGCAAAATAGCAAGTCCCAATAATCCGTAGATTAAGGTTCGTAGCCAGCCCGCCCAAACCAGCAACTGTGTTGCCTTTATTTTTTTCAGTAAGAGTGCTGCTGAAACCGCAGCTAACAACCCCACACCTGCACCCACTACAGACATCAATACCCCAATCTGTGACAGTGACCAGTGTTGATCAATGAGCATTGGGTTAAGCATTGCCATTGCAGGTGCTTCGACAAAACGATAGCAGAGAATTAACAATAAAGCCCAACGAATTTCTGGTCGTTTAAATGCACGAATCAGACTTGGAGGATTTTGCGCAATATGTTCTTTGGGCTTTTCTTTGATTTGAAACACAGCCAGCATGGTTAAAGCTGTCATCACCGCTAAACACGTTAATGCTGTTTGCCAACCATGATATTGATAGAGCCATAATGTCGCCGCACCACCAATCATACTCCCGATGGCAACACCAATACTCTGCGCCATACTGCCAAAGCGATAATCTTGTTCAGAGAAAGCTTCAACAGTATAGCCGTCTATGGCAATATCTTGCGTTGCCGCAAATGTTGAAATCCATAGTCCAATCACGACAAACACAGCCAAACCATATGAAAACTGGGTAAATGCCAGTGCCAATACGCCCAGCACCAAAGCAATTTGCGTAAACATCAACCAGGTTTTTCGTTTTCCTAATTTTTTAACATATATTCGATCAATCAACGGCGCCCAAAAAAACTTAAACGCCCATGGAATATATAACAGTGACAACATTCCAATCCAGCGTAAATCAACCCCTTGATGCCTTAAAATTGCAGGCAGTGCCACATTGTAAAAATACAAAGGCAAAGCATGTGCTAAATACAGAACGATCACAACACTCAAGCTTAATATTGAAATCTGCTGTGTCATTGATGTATTTTTTGAATTATCTATGTTCTGCATATCCACCTCTGCACCGCCCACTGCAGTGCATCACAACGATCCAACGTGACGTAATAAGGAACACGCCAAGCCACATGTAAAGCTGGTGAGTTCAAGCGTTGTTGATCTGCATCATCAAGCGCAATCCGCACCAATCCCACACAATATTTAAAAAATTTGACTTTATTTTTTTTATACCAAGCGGCTTGAACTTGGCGATATTCCTCTGGGAAAGTCGTACCATCTAGACTTTGCATCACCAGTGCAAAATTTTGTTGATGATGCAAAAAGTTTTCAACTTCTGCGAGCCACTGCTCAAATTCAGCAATTGATACATCTTTTGAAAACGTCATATCCATAATTTGAATATGTGTAGACTGGTAACTCATATGGAGGGTTCAACTCGCTCTGTTTGGTTGGGAAATTTCTTTTGCGCAAGATATTGCTGGGACTGCGTAAGAAAATCACCAAATTTTTGATAAAAGGTCTCTCTAAAACAATAATACAGCATGGCATCTTTTTCAGGCATTGGAATTATACCCTGAGCTTCATAGCACATGTCTTCTACCACTGCTGCATAAGGTTTGACTTTAGAGTCAGGTTCACCCACGATTTTCAGAGATGCTGCATTTTCAAAAATATAAAAGCTTAATAAACGCATGACCGCTCTTAAATAACCTTTACCAAATGCTGATTTTTCACCAAAAAGTAGATGCCAACCTAAATCTAATTCATGTCCCGAATAATATAGCCCCAATCTATCACGTTTTCCTTCATATATTTCGGTATAACCCACATCTTGCCCGTCTACACCGACAATTAACAAACGATGGTGGTCGTCAGCCAATTGTTTTTCAAAATATACTTTGAGTTCGACTTCAGACTTATTCAATTGCCACTGCGGAATTACATGCGGTTCATGCATCCACTTATGTAACAGTGCCATATCATCAGGATATTTCACTTGGCGCAGATAAAATTGTGTACCATTCTCATAGTATTCATAAAAATCAGGTAATTGGCGTGATAGTGTTTTCATTAATGTCACCTTGATAAAATTCATTAATTCAATATTTAAGATTCATTTTCAATGCTATACAGACAGACTTGCTGAATGCTTTTGTGTTAAATGCTGTTGTTGCGATTGTTGATCTGCCCACTGCTGTAATGTGGTTGGACTGACAGGATTGGCAATTAAATCTAAAAAGACAGGAACAGGACGCTCAGCTTCATCGTTATAACTGGTGGTAAATAAACGCACCCGATTTAAGCAGATCTTGTCATATTGGCTTCTAAACATTGCAAATTTTTCAATACGTGCTGAAAGCTCAGGGTGTTGTTGATGAAATTCAGCAATCACATCCGAAATTGTTTGCCAAAAATCCACTTCGTTATGTGTTGGAAAATCTTGTAGGAATACATTACTGATATAACGGTAATGCACCATGAACAAACCTGTAAAAATAAAGTGACTGAGCTCCAAAGCCGAATGGCGAAGTAAAATTTTTCCTTCTTCTGGAAGTTCTGAAAGCTCAGGGAAGTCTTCATCTACCAGATTAATATCATCAATAAAGTCTTTCAGTACCATGGCTTTGGGTACACCATTTTCGTGAATTAGCATGGTATTTTCACCATGTGGAGAAAATGCAAGACCATATTTATACAAGCAGATCAGTAAGGGTTTTAAACTGACTGTTGCGAATTGTTTTAACCATGCCAAAGGTGTTAGACCTGATGCTTGAACAAGCACATCTAGAACAGATCTACCTTGAATATCACGATGTAATAACGCAGCTTGGGAGAGTACTTGCTGATGATCTGCGACATAAGGATCGATACTTTCACGCCACAAACAGCCAAATAACTCCTTGAATTGATAAGGCGCACCTTCGATTTGGTCATAACAAGGCTGATGAATGGTTAGCGTCGCAACTTCACCTAGAAAAACCACGCCAGATTTTTGTAAATCTGCATCTTGTTTGAGTAAATTTTTTAGCCAAGCCGTCACAGCTGGCGCAGCTAAATTTCGTTTTGATGGTAATCCTCGATAAACTGCTGTATTAAAAATACTTACTGGTAGTTTAATGTAATGACGTTGTGTGTTTGATGTATTGCATAATGTACGAATAGATTGCATTGGTACATAATCATCTTGACCAATATCAAGCTCTACAATTCGCTGATGGACAATTTCGTTGCTGTAAGTCGGTACAATCCATTGGTGCCATTGCCAAGCATGTACAGGGATTAAATAATAATCCTCTGCATTCAAAGCATGGTTTTGCATTGTTTCACGAAATTTATTCAGTTCCTCAGCATTAAATTCATGCAGATAAAGGTCACCTGCTTGCCATTCAGGTGTTGAACGAAATTCAGCCAAATCACGATGTACAGCTAGCCAGAGTAATTTGACTTTAGGTGAGATTTCGGGTGCAGCACTGAGGTAGTCGTCATAACCAAATCCCATACGCCCCTTGCTCATAATAAGCCATGGATGTCCACGTAACATCCCTTCAATCTTATGGTGTGATTCTGTGAGTACCGCTGTACTATTTAAGCGATTTTCATCAAAGACATGCGCTTCTGCCAACCACGTATTATTCATTTCTTTGATCAAATAAGCTTTGGTAAAGGGCTTTACTTCGGATTGATTAGAAAATGCTGCAATAAATTGATGCAGATTCCAAGCCGCTTGGGTGGAATCTGCATTCAAATCACGTACTGAGCCTTCTTCAATCAACCAATGTCCTAACAAATATTGTTTGGCATTAAACTGATAACGGCGGTCATCCAGCGTCAACTGAAATAAATCACCGCCTAAGTTTTCAGCCTGAATAATTTCCTCATATAAAAATTCAGCAATTGCCATTTCGATTAGGCGTTGTCCTGCACTCCGCCACTGCTTTTGATTAATTTGTAACTGTGCAAAACTCATATGCTTTTCTCAATATTTGAATATCTTTGTGGGTTTTGTTTATGCTGAGAACTTTGTGGCAAAGTTGCTGATGTCATTTTCAGATTTTTTGCCGAATGCTCAATCTCATTAGACGGTCTATATGACTGTACTGCTGGATTTTTCTGAATCGCTTGTACTTGTGGATTTTGCAAAGGATCAAAATGCTGGAAACATTGCGACTGTTCAGGTAGGTCATATAAGGCATAACCCAATAACTGATTAGCAATCGTTGCCGCACGA
Source organism: Acinetobacter sp. WC-743 (assembly GCF_000335555.1). Taxonomy (NCBI): domain Bacteria; kingdom Pseudomonadati; phylum Pseudomonadota; class Gammaproteobacteria; order Moraxellales; family Moraxellaceae; genus Acinetobacter; species Acinetobacter sp. WC-743. The sequence continues at coordinate 100,805 of NZ_AMFQ01000139.1, forward strand.
TACGCACCCAAACCCAAATCAGGTGTGCCTACACCATGACTGTGCATTTCCATATTTTGTACATAGATTTCGCCAATACCTGTATATGCAGTACGATAATCAACTGTAATATCCCAATGTCCCTGTGCATTGGTTTGAATATATGGTTTAACATGCTTGAGAAATTCAAACTCTGGACTTATATAGCCTGTCGCGCAGACAATATAATCACTGTCAATACTGAACTGATTTAAGCTGACACGATCCTGAAAAATCAGTTTGATTTTCCCTTTATCTGTCAGCGCAGCATCAATTAAATTCGATTGACTATGCAAATGTGTCGCAAGTTGTTGATTGGCAATATTTCGATGGTACAACTTTTTATAAATTTCTCGAATGGTCTGAGCACTAATACCTTTATAAAGATAGGCTTGCTTCGCTAACTGCACATCCTTACTTAAATCATCAAATTTATAAAAATGCTGAATATAATCTGGACTAAAGTGTTCCAATCCTAAAGGCGTATATTCCATCGGGAAAAAGCCATTGGCACGTGTCAACCAGTTTAAGTTAAACTGTGGTTTAGACACTTGATCAAATTGATACTGTCGATCAAATAAATCTAAAAAGATTTCAGCTGCTGACTGACCCGAGCCTAAAACTACCACATTGCCTTGCAAATCTTGCGTTGAATGTTTCAGATAGTCTGCTGAATGCTTGCAACGTTCAGGATACGCTTGCATAAACTTACGCACACATTGTGGTACATAAGGAACATTCCCAGCACCCAATACAAGATTTCGACAATTGTAGCGTTGCTGAATACCATCTTGGTGCACAGACACTTCAAAACCATAGCTTTTCGGGATGATATCCGTCACTGTAGACAGATACTGAATACATTCAAGCTGATCAGCAACCCATTGACAATAATGGTTATATTCCTTACGCGGAATATGTGGCTGCTCAAGAAAATAAAACTTATATAACCTTTGCTGATCTTTTAAATAATTGAGAAAACTAAACGGACTGGTTGGATCTACCATAGAGACCAAATCTGCCATAAATGGAACTTGTAATAAGGTATTGGGCAACTGCATACCTGCATGCCAATCAAACTGTTCCTTTTTTTCAAAAAAGAGATATTGCAAATCAGATTTTTTGTGTAACAGACTGGCTAAACTTAAATTAAATGGACCTAAACCAACAGCAATAAAATCAAGCATAGATCGCATCCTTCTGTTTAAGACACAAAGGATTCGGCAATTGAACATAAACTGATTGCTGTTCAACAGGTGCAATCAACTCATCTAATTCATATAAACGCGTCAGCAAGTTACCTTTATACGGCAACGTAGGCTGATATAACAAAGCATGTAATAAAGTGCTTTCAGGATACTGTTGCAGCAAATCAGATAACTTATCCTGCAATACATGTATGAGTCTTTGCTCTGAAATACTGCCAGTCGCGCCAATTGCATTAATAATGCCGAAAATAGTATTGCCAAAGAAATAGTAGCTAAATCTTTCATCTACAAAAGACTTAGGGCCAACAGCATGTGCTTTTTCATCAAGTTCAGGAAACTCTTTTAATATTTCAGTCGCATATTCTTCGATATAGTAAAAACCTTGATTATCCCTTAACCATAAATTTTTAGGATAGGCATTTTCTAACTCAACCAAGACATTCTGTTGATGGGATTCAAATGCCATGCCGTAACGATGATAGAGATACATCATCGGCACTAAACTGATTTCCAAGAATTGCTTAAACCAATTCAATGCGATCTGTTCAATATTGTGCTGTGGTTCAGCTTGGGCAATGTCTTCAAATAAATGATCAAAACGATTTAAATCTTTTTCAGGATGATCCTGGCACAAGGATGCAATACATGTAACCTGCTGCTTTTTATCAAAAGGTTGATCTCTAAAAATACAAATGGTTTCATTGACAATGTTGCCATCAAGCCTTAGAGCAGTCCAAGCGGGATCATTTACGGCTTTGAGTGTAGGACAATGTTGAACAATTGACTGCCCCATCTGCCCATGCCATAAACGATGCGTCATTTCACCACGATGACATTCTTTGGCTAAATTAATTCGAATTGAGTTGGTGATCATCACCGATAATGAAGGCTTAACCATCCACGGCGCAGCATAACTTGCTAAGGTTCTTACTGAAGTGGTTGCTGAAAATTGCCAAGCTTTTTCGCCAAAATCGATTATCTTATGTTTAGCTTTTAATTCTTTATACCAGTCTTTACTTTGTAAATATCGTGCTTGCCAAGGGTGCAAAGGCAATAACTTATAATTTGAATAGGTATTTAGCAAAGTGATTTCAGCTTCATTTAAATACCAATGTATCTCTTGCCTAAGTTGTGAAGTGATATCCTCTGCACACGAAGCATTACTCTCAGCGACATATTCTGGTGCAACCAACCAGTAATACAACTGAGTTTTACCTTGATGTTCAGGAGAAAATTTCAACCAGTCTTCATGGATAAATCCCAACCTACTTTTTGGCGCAGGATGCATACTATGTCCAAGAATTAATGCTTGTTCTGATTGAATGAAGTCCTGTTTTGCCTGAATTAAACGATCAAAATCAGGCTGTCGATGTGTTAAAAACTGAAGCAATGCATCTCGACTTTGAATCCACTTTTCGACCAGTGATGCACAATCCAGTGTTTGTGAAGCATTTTGTACCAACTCTTCTAACAGCAAGCTGACCATCGCAATAGCGCTAAACTGTTGTATTTGTCCTTTAGTAAAGACTTGTGGAAGTCTGGAAATTCTGTGTCTGCCAACAAAACTACTATATGACAAAGGAACAAATAATTGAGACTGAATTGATTCCAAAGGAATTATTAACAACGTCAAGCCTTGGCTAAACGTGAGTTGAGTAGAATTTTGTTGATATTTTTCAAGTAAAATTCCACTGCCTGTTTCTTGTGAGTATGCATTGATTAGGTGCTGCATCGCCAATCGGCTGGCAAGCTCTTTCATCTGACCATATCCTCTGTACAAGACTTTTTACTGCACTAAAAAGTTCTAAATTTAATTTATGTTTTTTCTTGGATCATGCTGTCATGCTCAGCACAAATCGATCTTAATGTTAATAATTCTCATTTAAGAATGCAATTTTGTATTTTTCATGTATTAGGATAGTTAATTTGATGATTTTATGAATTTTTATCATACATCGTATTTTTTTCGATCATTAATATCTTAAAATTTTCAATTGTAATAAATGATAATATTCTCATTTAGGATTGAGAGATTTCATGAAAATTTTCATCAAATTGCATTATTTGTATAATTTCTTGTTCAATATCACAAATTAATTTAAAAAGTAGAAAGAAGAAATGAATCGAAATGGAAAATGTGTATTTGGTTTAAAATTATAAGTCATCTTGGCTTTTTTTGCGGCACTCACTATTTCTTCAGTTTTAAAATCAGCTAGATTGGCATTCAAGATTTGGGCATCAATAACATCACCTTTCTCATTGACCCAAAATTCAAGCTCCACAAAATAATTTGTTTGTTTCGCTGTTTGGTGAACATATTCAGCATCCTCAGGACTAAATTGAGGGCTGACAGGTACAATCCATTCGGGCTGAATTCTCGGAGTAAAGAATTCATCTTTATCTACGACCATACCATTTTTCCCCATAATGAGTCGATTGATGAAGTTATATGCATAAGCAGACTGTAAGGACAAAATTACCGTAAAAAAAACCAAAACTGTTATTTTATTTTTCATAAGATTGACCTTGTATTTTAATTTGGAAATCATACAGTCAATGACTGATATTATCAGAACTATCTTTCACGGAAATGATGAGATAAAAATATGGACCATTTAGAAAAAGATATGATTGATTAAAATTTAAAGAAAACCTGATTTCACAAAATCCTATAACTTCATCTATCGTTTTGTTTAATCTTAGCGATATGATTTACAAGCTGCATCCAGAATAAATAATACGGCAGGATTGTTGGTTAGCTAAAGAACAAAACATTAGTGCAGCTTCTTTCGCCTTATCCTCTGAAACATTATATTTAATTTCAGATTTTTGACCGCCATTGATTGGATCAGCCACAGCAACACAGCCATTTTTATAAGTATGGGATACCTCACACTTCTGTACAGCATGTTGCTGACATGCTTTTAATGCATCAGCTTGTGATGCATCTTTCGATGTATGGTTTTTTGAGAAACCAACTGATCGTCCCTTTAATTCTCTGCCTTTTTCTTCTGCAATCGCTCCCCATAAGTTTTCAGCCATAGGATACAATGTTGGATTTTGATTATAATTTCCACTACCTCCGTTAGGAATCGGCGCGCAACCTTGAACACCTTGCCCACCGATTGGATAATATCCTGATGGACAATTGCCTTCTGCATAAACATTGGTAATTGCTAAAAAATAATAAAACCAGCAAAAATAGGAAATTTAAAAATCTGATGATTGGTTATGATCACTTTATCTATTCCTTTATGAAAAATAATCTCTAGTAAAAAATTATTCATCTTTAATTTTATCAATTTGTCATTGATTCATCATAAATCAAAAAAATATTAGCAGCACATCAAACTACAAGAATCATGTAATTTTTTATATTTATTCATGTTAGTTCTAGGGGCTGTGGACATTTCATAAATGGCTTGCGTTGTAGGTTAAAATTGAGCAGGCATGAGGAGTATACTCCGCAAGGAAATGAAGAGAATAGCGAGACTATTTTTAAATTTCATAACGTAGCCTGAGATAATTTTAGCCACAACCC
>NZ_AMFQ01000140.1:0-9687 GCF_000335555.1 Acinetobacter sp. WC-743
GAAGCAAAGCCAAGATAGGTGGTGGAAAATTTAGGCCATTGCGCGCAATTGAAAAACCTTAGCGTGCTATATTTTCCGTTTCCTGAGACGACCCCTACAAGGGCCGTAAGCCGTCACTGACTCCTGAACAAGTGGCTCTGCTGCATCAACGTCTTGAATCTGGCGACTACAAAACCAAGCGAGCATTGGCGAAGGAGTTTGGGATTTCTGCGCCAACGCTGTATCGGTATCAGTAGTAGTTCCAGCTATTTGATATTATTTGTCTATCTATTGAAAATTTTTCTGAGTAAAACAGGGTCGGCATCCTGAACTGAGCTTGCTCCAATTTTATTTGCTGCTAACCGTAAACAGGAATCGACCGATACAAACCAACTTGCCATCAAGTAGTAACTGAACCGATACTGTCGTAATGCGCCGACCCGCACGAACAATACTGGGGACTGCCTGTAACGTACCTATAAATGCTGGCCGCAGGTAATCAAAGGTCATCGTGGAGCATAAGGGCAGCTCATTATCACCACGCTGACGGGCAAGATAGGCGGCGGCGGCCACTTCACCAAAACTCGCGAGAATGCCGCCATGAAACGTGCCAATCATCGGGTTGCCGATATGCGAATCACGAAAGTCCATAAAGTACTGTATTTCTCCATGTTGCATTTCCTCACGAAAACCTAGAAAATCGACAAAAGGCTCGTCACACAATTTTAGTGGGGGTGTTTCCGCGCTCATCTGATTTACTATACTCATATCACTCGCCTCGCGCTTCATTGCTGTCAAAAGAGGGTCCCATCGTGCCGATTGCGAAAGAACCAGTGACAGTAGCCAGTAGCTCACCACTGTCTTCTGCAACCGCTCGGCCCGTGATAAAGGCCACCGTATCGGTTCTACCAATGCAATCCACTATCGCCTTTAAACCTACCGCAGAGGGAATACGTCGCAAAAAATCGACACGCAAATCAATAGTGGCAATCGGCTCTAACGACCGCAATGACGAAAAAATAGATAAGCCGCAAGTCGTATCCAGCAGCGTCACCAAAGCCCCTCGATGCAGTGAGCCTTTACGGTCAGAGAGTTGCTCAGAGAAGGGCATCGTCATCTCGGCATGACCATCGCTCACTGCACCAACACTAATATTGAACATATTGAATAAAGGGTGATTAGTACCAAAAAACGCCTTAGCCATGGTCAGGTGTGCCGTGTTATTACTGTCCATTTTTGAACTCCCGCCATTGCTGGCTGATTTTATTGCGAAAAAATTAGCGGCACGTCTCAAAGTGCAAGGGCGGCATCTGTATAATTACGTTCGGCCTGCATCACCGCCACAATGGCCTCTTCAATGGCGGCATATGGAAAGTTTGTGCTTTCCGAGGCAGACTTCAAACACATGGCTAATGCCGTCCATGCTTTTTCGCAAGCCCTCATTAACAGGGGCAGTCGATATTGCTGTACACTTGCGTCATAGTGAACCGCTTCATCAAGGAATTCAGCGTACATTTTGCGGAAGCCGCCGCCACCTGTGCCACGCTTTTCAATAATTTGGTAGGCAAATCGGGTCGTCCAGTGCCAATCGCCTGTGGCTCCCCAACGACTCAGTTCGGCCAGCCATGTTTCCAGTGCCGATATGCCACTCACAGCTAATGACTTGGCGTTGTCATGGATGACACCGGTAATCATCTCGGGGGTAATTTCGCCTTGAAACGCGGTGGGCGTGAACATATTGCCATAGTGAATAAATGGGGGCTGTGTAGAAAAACGTGCGCGGGTCAGTGCCTCTCGCGTCACCGACAAAACACTCGGACGCTCGGTATCGGTGACAAATACCGCACCTGTCTCTGGATTTCTCGACCAAGCGGCTATGGCGTGACCGGGAAAGTGCGTGCTGCTGTTGAAGTAAGGTAAATAAAAAATATCCGTCAGCAACAGGGTGGGGTGACCCGCATCCAAACATTTCTCCAGCGCGGTGGCTGCCGATTCGGGTGACTCGAAGGTTTGCCACTCAAAGGGTATACCGATACTTTCAAATACGCGCGCTTCAAACCCCAAAGACCGCACATGCACTAAAAATGGCACAGGGGCGTCAGCCATTTCCAAATAGGTCACGCCAAGCCCTGAGCCTAATCCAAAGCACATGGCCTCGGAAATATTCAGCCCATTAAACTCGAGCAAATCACGAATTGCGGAGCTGCCACAATGCCTCCCGATGGCGTGCGTGATACGGGATGGAGTCTTATAGTTGGTCACAGGTTTTTTGCCTCTTCGTGAAAATCTGGATTAAGGATGCCTCTTGTCATCATCTGCCATATCGCATCCGCGATCTGTTCAAGATTGTACTTACCATTTTCTTTATACCAAGTGGCAGCCCAGTTTATTGCTCCTAGCCCAATCAGTCTTAACAGATCTGCATCCACATCGTTTCGGATACAACCATAAGACTGCAGATCATCAAGAATTGTCTGCCAATATCGCTCGTATCTGTCTCTCTCAGCAATAATCTGCTCACGTGCGACTCCATGTACCGAGCGCCACTCAAACAACAACACATAAACCATATCGTCACCCGACATAAGGATATCGACATGTGTCTGCAGTGCCGATTGCATTTTTTTGAGTGGATCTTGAATCGCGGAAGTCGCCTCAACAATCCTGTAAATAGTTCTCTCAATAGCAAGCCGCATCATATCAACCAAAATATCGTCTTTACTACGATAGCGGTAATGCAGACTGCCTGGAAGAATACCACAAGCACTGGCAATTTCTCGCACACTGGTACGCTCAAAACCCTTTTCTCGAAACAGCTTGGCAGAAGCGGCTAATACTCTCTCGCGGTCAGCAACTTCGACTCGCGTAGATTCACTACTCAACATAGTTTGACTCATAACATTATATCAATAAGACAGGTTACTCGACTTGGTCAAGTCGAGTCGAGTCTTTCACGGTCTCTCCTGATCTATACAGCTTTTGCAATGGGGACATTAAAAACAATTCGTGACGCTTCCATAGGGTCTTGATGCTTATCATATTCAGCCAGCCAAGAATTAACCTTTTCTGGGATTTCGGTGTCGCTAGGATGGAAACCTGGCTTAAACCAGTCCAGATAGCGTGGAATAAGTCTGGTAATCAGGCCACGTGGTCCATAGAGGCGATAAAATCCCTTAGCAAGCACCAATGGCTGACCTTGTAGTTTGTCAATTTTCAACATATGCCAAAGAACTGAGCCAACCACCGCATGTACCAGTAGCGTTCCGATAATCAAAGCAGATGCGCGGGTGAAATACCCCCCACCTGCCGCTGTTTCGTAAACATCAAAGGCTACTGTTTTGTGTTCGACTTCTTCTACCCCATGCCACATGAACATGGCACGCATTGCGGGATGAGCATTCTTGAACATCTCACCCTCACCCTCCATAGCACCCTCGCCTAGTACAGCAGTAATATGTTCAAAGGCAGCTGTCATGGCCAACAGATACTTGGCGGGCAGGTGTTTTTGGGAGAGCCGAATAAATAATTTGAATCTTGCGATGACCTTTTCGACATGAATGCCTTGCGACTGCATCACCGCATTATACTGGTCATGCACAATGCCATGTTGCGCTTCTTGGCGAAAAAAGTTTTTGATATCTTCTCTCAGTTTAGGATCTGTGACCAGATCCTGATAGTTACGCACCGACTGAATAAAAAAACGCTCTCCATCGGGGAAGTGAATAGAAAGTGCATCAAAGAAGCGTGTTAACACCGGGTCACCGTCGTTCCAAAAAACTGGAACATCACTTAAATCAAACCGCGGCTTACGTGGCTGGATATTGATCATATGAGTCATGGCGAGAGTTTCCTTGTAAAGGCATCGAATGTCTGTAAACCTGCTATCACATTTGACCTTGAGCAATATTTTTCACCTTGGTCAGGCACAGCAAATATCACACAAGAATTCAACGGGTATTGGTCAAATGACCAAATGCATATTTTGAATATATATTGGTCGATTGACCAAATGTCAAGCCTGTCCTCAAAATTTGATAGAATGAGTTAACAACGCAGCAGGTGAGCCAGATCATCTTTGACATCGAATATAGCTACCAGACCTTTTGGCAGAGGTGTTTTTTTAATGTTAGTTTTTTTACATTAGAGTGTGTTGACGTTTGAAAATATTGATTGCAAATTGGAGGCAGACTCAGAGAATTAAAGCTCTCCCCATCCGAGTCCACCATGCCACGCTTTATGCTGAACGACCAACATTGAGCAAAGATTTCTCCTATGCTCAAGCAACAGGACATTGATCACAAACCAAATTTACGGCTCACCGTAGAAGCCATGCTCTACAGAATGTGGGTGAAATGTCCATGGCTAGACCTACCTCCTGACTGAGTTTGGTCAGCAGCCTAATCTCTACAAAAGATACAACGACTGGTCAGCAAAAGGTTTTTTCCAAAGCATACTCAGGGTTTTATCTACTGACTCTGATATAGAGTAGGGGTTATGGATAGCAATTACGTCAAGGCACATCAACATAATGCACGTGCTGCAACTCACGATCAGGAGGCGATTGGCTTAAGTCGAGGTAGCAAGACAAGTAAGATCCATCTTGCCGTAGATGGGTATGGATTACCCATCGTGTTTGCGATCACGGGTGGTGAATTACACAAAGCCAAAGCTGCACCTGACTTGCTCTCACAGGTATCTATCGATGCCATTCTGATTAACATCTGAATCAGCGTAATGCAAATCTAGCCTGATGTAGTTTTAAGCTACCCCATCAACGCCTGTACCGCAATCGACTCATCCGCCAACCGCAGTGGATCGACCGCCGTACCAGCCGTGATCAGCTTTTTGCTTAGCATAAACTCCTGCGGACGATTCACACAATCCGCCGCAATCAGGCGACCCGCCTGCAAATAAAACGCTGCAAAGCTACGCCTTTGCTGCACATCACCCCGAATCACGATCTGATCATACCCCTGACTGAGTCCCGCAATCTGCAACTTTAGATCATACTGATCTGACCAAAACCAAGGCAAACTCTTCGAGGTCCGCTGTAAGCCACACAAGGTCGCCGAGGCAATTTTGGCCTGTTCATTGGCGTTTGGTACCGACTCCAAGCGCATCCGCCGCTGATAAATCGGATTAAACGCATTGGCACAATCCCCGATGGCCACAATCTCTGGCGCACTGGTACGGCAATACTCATCAATCACAATACCATTGTCCACCTGCAAGCCCGCGTCCAGCGCCAACTCGATATTCGGTACAACCCCGACCCCGATGATCACCAGATCTGCATCGAACATCGAACCATCGGCACACAGCACCGCTTGCGCCCGCCCCTCACCCGTGATCGCCGTGACCGACACACCGGTATGAATCGTCACACCCTGTTCGCGATGAATCCGCGTATAAAAGTCCGACACTTCCGGTGCAGTTACCCGCTGCAAAATCCGCTCGGCGGCTTCCAAGACCACCACCTGCATGCCCTGCTCGGTCAATGCGGCGGCTGTTTCAAGACCGATATAGCCACCACCGATCACCACTGCTTTGCCGTTGGGTTGTACAAATGGCTGGATAGCCTGTACATCGCTGATATTTCTAAGATAATGCACACCTGCCAAATCAGACCCAGCCAGCGACACCGTCCTGACTCGTGCACCGGTACACAGCGCCAACTGGTCATACGCAAGCGTACTGCCATCTTGTAGTGTCACGCTGCGCGCTGCCCGATCAATCGCAACCACCCGCCCGTGCCGAAATTCGATCTGATTTTTTTGATAAAAAGCGGCTGGCCGAATCAATAACTCATCGACCAGTTGTGCACCGCATAAAAAGGTCTTGGACAACGGCGGTCGATGATACGGCAAATACGGCTCATCGCCGATCACCACAATCTCGCCCTGCCAGCCATCTGGCCGCAGACTTGCCGCCAACTGCGCCGCAGCATGACTTGCGCCAATGATGACGATTGTTTGCATATGAATTCACTCAGTTCATGGTTGATGCACAGCATCAATTGTTGCCGACGACAGTTGCAAAATGCCTCTGTCGCCTATTTTGATACCTACGCTTTGGCAGTCAGTTTGACCATCATCTTGGCATAGCCGCGCACAAAGTTAGACTGCACCAACTCTGGCTCACCCAATACCTCAATATTGTCGAAGCGAAGCAATAACTCCTCCCACAGAATCCGCAACTGCATCTCGGCCAAGCGATTGCCCATACAGCGATGCACACCAAAGCCAAATGACAAATGATTGCGTGCACCTTTACGATCAATCAAAAACGCATCTGGCTGTTCAATCACCCGCTCGTCACGATTGCCCGAGGCATACCACATTAAGATCTTGTCGCCCTTACGGATGGTTTGGCCGTGCATCTCGATGTCTTGCTTGGCGATGCGACGCATATACGCCAGTGGGGTCTGCCAGCGAATGATCTCGGACACCATATTTGGAATCAGGCTCGGTTGGTTTTTCAGTTTGACAAACTGCTCAGGAAACAGGTTCAGCGCATATACCCCGCCGGTCATGGAGTTCCGCGTGGTGTCATTCCCACCGACAATCAGCAAGGCCAAATTGCCCAAAAACTCCATCGGACGGTGAATCAAATCCTTGGTATCGTCATTGCTCAGCATTAAGCTAATCAAATCAAATCCCATCGGCTCACCTGCCGCTTGCTGAGCCGCCTTGGCATGCCACAGCGCGGCAAACTGCTTGGCCATATCAGCGGCGGCATTAAAAAGCACATCGTTGTCGCTAATCTCACCGCCCGTGGCTTCTGCGCTGCCCGCCAACGTATCAGACCAGTACACCAGCTTGTGCCGCTGTTCATACGGAAAATCTAACAAGGTCGCCAGCATGCGTGCGGTGATTTCTTTGGACACCCGCTCCACCCAATCAAACGGCGTATCGAGCGGCAAATCATCCAAAATCTCTTGTACCCGACTGCGGATCAGCCCTTCCATTTCTTTTAAATTTTTCGGTGCGACCACACCTTGTACCGCTTGACGCTGCACATCGTGCTTAGGCGGATCCATTGCAATAAACATTTCCACATCCAGTCCGGCGGGCGGCTTGCCAATCACAATCACCGGTTCCGCCGAAAACAGCTCGTGGGATTTGTCCACGAACACAATATCGTCATAACGGGTAATCGACCAAAATGCACCGAATGGACTGCTTTTTTGGTAATGAACAGGACGCTCGTCGCGTAGCCGCTTAAAGTATGACTGCCATTGATGCTGTCGATATAAAAACGGATTGCTCATATCGATGTCTTCGAGCTTGAGCGTGGCAACATCGGGGATTGGCTTTTCTACAAAATCAGGGAACGGTTGCGCCTGTGTCACCCGTTGCTTGACCTTTTGGAACACCTGCATGCCTTTCACTTGTAAATGCATGGGTATCGGCAGCAGGGCTGAAATTTGGTTTAGTGTGGCTTGCATGTTTTTCATGATTCATTCCTCAATGATGATGCTTAACAGCTGTTGAAATCTGCCGTCACTACATTTGAAACTCAGGCAAATGCACCACCATGCCATCCATTGCATCGGACAATTGAATCTGGCACGCCAAACGAGACGACGCCGTACCTTCTGGTACCATCTCTAGCATGCGCGCCTCTTCGTCATTGGGCTGTCCTGTCGCCGCCAGCCAAGCACCGTCAACGATCACATGACAGGTTCCACAAGCACATTCGCCACCGCAATCTCCATCAATGCCGGATACGCCGTGATCGATAGCCAGTTGCATCAGCGACTTGCCCGCTTCGATGTCAAGTACGGTGGCGGTACCGTCATACTCGATCAATGTAATTTGACCCATTATTACTACTCCTGTGTGGTATACGGTTGCTGGTGACGCCGATGAAAATAGCCATCCCTCTTTACTCATAATAGACATGTATCCATACTGCTTACAGGTCTCTTGTTGACAATATAGGGTCATTAAAAGACGATTATGGCGCTGTAGCCCCATCGTCGATTGCATTTTTCTAGTCGATGTTCTTTCATACTGGTCTGTTATTGAGGTGTTTGAGCCATGTTGCATCCAAGTCTGCTGACTGGTCTCGCCAGTACAAGTGAATCTGCTAATATCCCCTGTAGCTATACCCGTCTGATTGGCCGAGAGCTGGACTTGCAGGCGCGTGACCTACCTAAACTATTAAAATTCACCACGCTGACCGCTGAACAACTGATGCGTGACGACACGATGATCACGGCCAGCCAACAGATTCAAATCTTACAAAATAGCTTGGAGTTGTCCGCATCCGATCAGTTTGGCTTGCGTTTAGGGCAGCGGCTCACGCCGTCAACACATGGCTCGATGGGCTTTTTAATCAATAGCAGCCCGAACTTATTGGCCGTGTTACAAGCGTTTCAAACTTTTTTGCCGACCCGTATGAGTTTGATTAGGCTCGAAACACACACCAATGCTGAGTGGACGACCTGCTTGATTTTCTTTGAGCAGACCTTGAGTCATGCAGTACATCGGCTACTGTCCGAAACTGTTGCGGTGATTTTTTCGGAATGTGCCGAATTTATTGTTGGACGACCGCTGACCGAGGCGGTGATTCAGTTTAGCCATCCCGCCCCCGATCATCATGCCTGTTACGCGGATTATCTTGCCGGTACCTATCAGTTTGATCAGCCACAACTGTCGATCCGAGTGCCGACCGAGTTGTGCTTGATTGCCAATGCATCCGCGCAGCACGATAGCTATCTGCTGGCGATGCAACAATGCGAAATGATCCTCAACCGGCTCAAGACCCAACAACACAGCACCACCTACCAAGTGCAAAAAGCCATGCTGTCCTATCCGCTCGGGCAACTGAGTGAAGAGGATCTGGCTGCAGCCTTGTTTATGAATAAGCGTACGCTGGCCAGACGTCTGGTCAAAGAGAACACGAGTTACCGGCTGATTCGAGATCGGATTTTATCTGAGAAAGCCAGTAGTTATTTACATGACCCTCAAATATCGGTCGAGGCAATTGCCAGCTTACTGAATTACCACGACTCTGCTAATTTTCGGCGCGCGTTTAAACGCTGGTTTGGTGTATCACCAAGTGCTTATCGGCGAAAAATCACCCATCGGCAAGAAGAAAATGACCTGAGAGAATGAGGTTGTTCGTATGATTGTTAATACGTTGAAACATCAATACGCCCTAGAAAAATACCTTAAAACGCTATGTCAGAGATGGCAATCATATGGCAGCCCTCCACTTCCAATCCGATAACCTCAACTCAACCCAACGCTTGCAACCCGCTGTGAACTCTGTAGAGGTTTTAATTCCCATTGCAGCCCATCCACCGTCAATGTCTTCAGTTAGGGGTCGTCTCAGGAAACGGAAAATATAGCACGCTAAGGATTTTCACTCCGACTTCTTTTAACGATATCCAACACGGTATTTTTGCTTAGATTGACCAGCCGACCGACTTGTCGATAAGAGTGTCCAGCAGACACCAACTCCAACACTTTAGGTGCCAGACGATCTGACTTGGTACGTTGACCAGGACGACGACCAAACACAACGCCACGCGCTTGTGCCGCTGCTACACCAGAGCGCACACGTTCACGTAGTAAATCTCCCTCAAACTCTGCTAATGCAGACATCACAGAAGCCATGAGCTTTCCCTGAGATGTGGAAAGGTCAAACTGCAAACCTGTTTGTGCCACCAGAGATACCCCGAAATGCCCAAGATCTTGT
>NZ_AMFQ01000141.1:0-25530 GCF_000335555.1 Acinetobacter sp. WC-743
CGTCACACCTTCCGATGCTAGAAGCCTTTGAATAAGATCTATATCTCGTTCATTATTCTGCATAATGAGTGGTCGAATATCATAGTCTTTGGTCAGCCCAGTTTTATCTAAACTCAAACTAGCAGCAAACAGCGGACTTCTTTGTTGCCATTCTTTATGAAGTATTTCAACAACTTGAATCACCGACTTATTCAGAAAAACTCTACTATTACGGCGTTTGCGCCACAGTGACGTTGCATCCTCAAGTTTGAGCTTATAGACCGTCAGTGCGCCATCACTTTGTCCTTGTGCAGCTTCGGTAATGATGCCTGTGGTACGGAACAGTTGTCCGCGGTCAGTGACTTGGTCGATTGCAGCTTGGCAACCGATAAACTGTTTGAGTGGAATATTTGCAGATGTTGCAAGACAGATCAGTTCCACAGACACGCCTTGATTGATGGCATGTTGTCCATCAATGCGTTGCAAGAACACTTGGGCAGTCAAATCAGGATTGCTAAACTGAATGTGCAAAGCTCTTTTTTGAGCGGTTAATCCAAGTTGTTCTAAAGCCGAAAATATATTGGCAAAATTCATTTTCTTATCTAACTTAAAATAATATTAATATTTATCTATATTTAATCAAAAAAAACGATTGAATCCTAGTTTATTGATCGGTTAATTTTTAAGAAATTGTAAAAAAACCTCAATATTCATATTTTAATATTGAGGTTTATGTTTTGAATTCAGTCAGTTAAATATACTTAACTTTATTCGCTATCCATCATGGATTGGCTCATACCCACAGTATTGAAACCTGCATCGACATACAAGATTTCACCTGTAATACCATTTGCCCAAGGTGAACATAAGAACAATGCCGCATTACCAACATCTTCAATTGTCACATTGCGTTTCAGTGGTGCTATTTTTTCATTGGCATCTAACATCTTACGGAAAGACTTAATCCCTGATGCCGCTAGAGTACGGATTGGACCTGCTGAAATCGCATTTACACGAATTCCTTCTGCACCTAGACTCGAAGCCAAGTAACGTACACCTGCTTCTAAAGATGCTTTTGCCATCCCCATCACGTTGTAGTTTGGCATCACAGACTCAGAACCTTGGTAGGTCAAAGTCAGTAAACATCCTTGGCGAGCAAGCAATAAAGGTTTCGCAGCACGTGCCATTGCCACAAAGCTATAAGCACTGATGTCATGTGCAATTTTAAAGCCTTCGCGGTCAGTTACGTCCGTAAAATCACCATCCAGCGTATGCGCAGGTGCAAAGCCGATTGAGTGAACAACACCATCCAGACCATCCCAATGTTTTGCCAGTTCAGCAAAAGCATGGTCAATTTCTGCATCTACAGCAACATCACAAGGAAAAACCAGCGTTGAACCAAATTGTTCTGCAAACTCATCCACACGTTTTTTTAATTTATCATTTGGGTAAGTAAATGCGAGTTCTGCACCTTCACGGTGTAATGCCTGAGCAATACCAAATGCAATGGATAATTTACTTGCAATACCCGCGATTAAAAAGCGTTTACCTGCCAATAGTCCTTGTGCCATGAAATTCTCACTTGATTAATTTTGTAAGCATAATGCCAAGTCTTGGCTCAGAACTAAATTGCATAATGCATCTTTTTTTAAAAGTTTAGTAAAAATATAAAAAAACGCACTGTAAAAAGTGCGTCTTTATCAAATCTATTTTGCTCGATCAGTAATGATTAATCATCACCTTGCAATAAGCTCAATAAACGTAGGAATGAATAGTACATCCAAACCAAAGTTGCCAATAAAGCAATACCACATAACCATTCATATGATTTAGGCGCACGTTGTGCAGCAGCAGATTCAATCAAATCAAAGTCAAGGATCAAGTTAAGTGAAGCAATCACTGCAACAAATGCAGCAAAACCAATGCCTAACAGGTTACTTTCAAATAAGAACGGAATGCTTGAACCAAATGCCAAACGCATGATGAATTGCACCACAAACACCAAACCAATGGCGATGGACGCTGAAATCACAACCGATTTAAATTTTTCAGTTGCACGGATAATTTGGAATTTATATAAACCAAACATCACCAAAGTTGTGACAAAAGTTGCCAAAAGCGCTTGTAAAGGAATACCTGGGAACTTCAATTGGAAGATGACGGAAACACCACCTAAAAATGCACCTTCAAAGAATGCATAAGGAATCGCCAACACACGTGCAGTATTCGGTTTAAATGTCGCAATTAAACCTAAAATCAAACCACCAATTGCACCGACCATTGTAGCAGCGTATGCAATTCCTACATTCATGGTGCTAAAGCTATAGAAGAAAATTCCAACACCTAATACCGCAGCAATCACAGTCAATAAAATAGACTTTTGAATTGCGCCTTGTATGGTCATTGGCTGTTCATAATCCGCATACGTTTCCGCACGCGTTAAAATTGGGTTATTACTTTGCATAGTCAATCTCTTTGTAATAATTCAAATATAAAAGGATATTAAAACGTTTTTTATGCAAACAATTTGAACCGCTTGCTCTTTTTTGTAACGAGTTGTCAGAAGACATCGCTTTCAGTATAGCTTAAAAAATTAAAATTCATAGTAAAAAAGAGATTAAAAATTCCCTTGTTTCAATCTGATATATACCTATATATCAGTTTATATCTAACAATTGAAAGATGAATGAACTTGTTATAAATAAATGATTAGATGAGTTTAAACTCGGTAAAGCTCAATCCATGATGAGACTGAACCCATTTCAGTAAAGCCATGTGATCTCCTCACATATTGCAGATGACCTTTTCGAGTATCATGTTTTATCCAGATTTTTAGATCAAACTCAGCTTATTTAAACTTTAACAATAAAGCGGGGCATTGAAAGCTTTATATTATTCAACAAAATGTTCGTAGCATTGATTTTATTGATCTATTGAAATTATATTTTACTGTATAAGTTTTTAACAGATTGACTGTAACTTACACGAGCAATGTTGAGATTGAAAATTTTATATCAACGATGTAGGCATAACTTGACTGAATAAACCAATCCAATATAGTCAGACGATGTCGCTATCGCGGTTGGCGGCATGGATGCCGCCGTCGGTCAAGGGCGATATGGATATCCCCTTTGACCGAAAAAAGATTTTTGTTATCTTTTCATCTCTGAAAAGTAAAACATCGCCTACGCAAATCTATTTAAACTTTAACAATAAAGCGGGGCATTGAAAGCTTTATATTATTCAACAAAATGTTCGTAGCAATGATTTTATTGATCTATTGAAATTATATTTAATGTATAAGTTTTCAAAAGATTGACGATAACTTACACGAACAATGTTGAGATTGAAATTTTATATTATCCAAGTAGGCATAGAGTACAGCCAATATACTCAGATGATGTCGCTCGTTGAATACCAAAGAGCAACAGCAACAAACTTAGGGGGTGAGGACCACAGCTGATCATCTCACCCAAACTGGCTTAATCTTTATTCTCAATAAAGAAATATTGACGGTAGTATTTTAATTCTGCGATTGAGTCGCGAATATCATCCATCGCCAAATGTGATGCATTTTTCTTAAGACCACTCATAATTTCTGGTCTCCAGCGTTTTGCCAACTCTTTAACAGAAGATACATCCAAATTACGATAATGGAAAAATTGCTCAAGCTCTGGCATTAAACGATGCATAAAGCGGCGATCTTGGCAGATTGAATTACCACACATCGGTGATGATTTCGGACTGACCCATTTCTTTAAAAATTCTAAGGTTTGTTGTTCCGCATCTTGCGCTGTGAGTTTACTGCGACGTACACGTTCGATCAAACCTGACTGACCATGTTGTTTGGTATTCCACTCATCCATTGCATTGAGAATAATATCTGATTGATGCACTGCAAGTACTGGACCTTCCGCCAAAATATTTAAATGGTCATCTGTCACAATGGTTGCGATTTCAATGATCTTGTCATTATCAGTATCTAGACCTGTCATCTCGAGGTCAATCCAAATTAAGCGGGTATCCAGTGTACTGCTCATAGAGTCAATCTTATTAGGTCAATAAAAAAATGAATAGTAGCAAATTTCTTACTTCTGCGCTGTAATTCATTCGCTCATCATGGTATTTTTGCCTTCTCATTTTCAAGGTTTTTTTAGGACATGAATGGCTTTAATTCGTAAACGTCGTTTGACTGAACAGCAGCAACGCCGCATTCAGAAACAACATAAAACACGTCAAGAAGAAATCGACACTTCCAACGACCTAGAAGGTCTGGTTGTTCAGCATTATGGACGACAACTCGAAGTACAAGCCCTTTCTACACCCGCTCAACATCCACAAAAACCTATTGTTCAAGCAGGCGAACCTGAACCCTTTTGGAAACCGATTGAAATCGGCAGTGTCTGGCGTTGTCATACCCGTACCAATCTTGAATTGTTGGTCACAGGGGATAAAGTTAAATGGCAGGCAGACCCCAATACCGGTTTAGGCATTATCACAGCTATTCACCCGAGAACATCACTGTTAACTCGCCCAGACCGTTACCACAAGGTCAAACCTGTGGCAGCCAATATCAGCTTGATCGTGATTGTTTTTGCGCCTTTACCAGAACCTGCACCTACCTTAATTGATCGTTATTTGGTGGCTTGTGCAGATGCCAATATTCCTGTGCTCTTGGTTTTGAACAAATCCGACTTACTCAAAGATAGTGACCCAATTTTAGATCTCATCAAAGAGTATCAAGACTTGGGTTATGAAGTGTTGATCACACAGTCTGAAGGTGATATTAGCGAACTGAAGCAACGTTTAGACAATGAAACCGTCGCTTTTGTAGGTCAATCGGGTGTAGGCAAAAGTACATTGATTAATGTTATTGTTCCCGACGCAGAACAGAAAACCAACATCATTTCTGAAAACTCAGCACTTGGACAACACACGACAACATCAACACGTTTAATTCGCTTTGGTGAAAATGGTGCATTGATTGACTCACCAGGAATCCGTGAGTTTGGACTGTGGCATCTAAGCCTTGAAAAAATTGATGCTGGTTTTCCTGAAATCTCTAACTTGATTGGACATTGTCAGTATCGTAATTGCACGCATACCCATGAAAAGCAATGTGCGGTTAAAAAAGCAGTGGATGATGGTCAAATTCTAGCCAGACGTCTGGAAAGTTATTTGCGCTTAATTGAAGAAATCACTGATGCGCAACAAAAAAATTAAATTTCTTCTGCGATAACCTTGAAGCGGTGATTTTGATCACCATATATATACGCTATACTCGACGCAGTTTTTGATTGTAATTAGGTGACTTGTGGAACGTTGGTTTGAGTTTATGGGGAATCACCCCTTCTTATTTGGTATTTTAGGGGCACTCATTGTCTTGTTCTTTATTTTTGAAGGACAACGTAGTGGTCGTAAAATTTCACCACAATCCCTTGGTATTTTGGTGAAAGCCAAAAATGCAATGCTGATTGATTTACGTGATGCGAAAGATTTTCGCGAAGGTCATGTCAGTGGTAGCCGCAATATTCCATACAGCCAAATTGCCAGTCATATTGAAGAATTGAAAACTGCAGATCGCCCTTTAGTCTTTATCTGTAACTTAGGTCAAGTGGCAGGTAGTGCCTTGCAACAAGTCGGTCATGCAGACAGTTATCGTCTAGATGGTGGTATTAGTAACTGGAAAGCCCAAGGCTTGCCATTAGTTAAAGCTAAAAAATAAGCTTAAGGAGCTCAACATGTCTGCTGAAGTAAAAGTTTATTCAACAACTTTCTGCCCATACTGTGTACGTGCAAAATCTCTGCTTGAGCGTAAAGGTGTTGCTTTTACCGAAATTAATCTCGATCAAGAAGCACCTGAGGTTAAGACTGAGCTAATCCAGCAAACGAAACACCGTACTGTGCCACAGATTTTTATTAATAATGAATTCATCGGTGGTTTCGACCAGCTTTATGCTTTAGAAAAAGCGGGCAAACTCGATGAATTACTTGCGTAATTAATCACTTCTTAAAATTTAAGGAATAAAGAATGAGTGAAGAACAACAAGCTCAACCACAACTAGCTTTAGAACGTATTTATACAAAAGACATTTCTTTTGAAGTACCTGGCGCTCAAGTTTTTACGAAAGAATGGCAACCTGAATTAAACATCAACTTGTCTTCTGCTGCTGAAAAAGTTGATGCAACACACTTTGAAGTATCGTTAAAAGTCGTGGTTCAAGCAAACAATGCAGGTGATACAGCATTTATCGTGGATGTTACACAATCAGGTATTTTCTTGATTGATGGTATCGAAGAAGATCGTCTTCCTTACATCTTAGGTGCATACTGCCCGAACATTCTGTTCCCATTCTTACGTGAAGCTGTGAACGATCTTGTGACTAAAGGTAGCTTCCCACAATTACTTCTTACGCCAATCAATTTTGATGCTGAGTTCGAAGCAAATATGGAGCGCGCTCAAGCCGCTGCTGCTGAAGGTCAAGCTTAATTTCCTAGATTTTAAGTTTGAAAAGACCGCTTTGTGCGGTCTTTTTTATTGCTGAATCAGTAAAATAAAGTTCACTCAAATTTCACAACATTCGATCATGGCATTTTTTATACTTTAAAAATCAAAATACGACGACAAATCACCTATGCCCATTACCCCCTTACATTTAGGTTTAGGTACAACGTGTAAAGGAATCGGAAATCATCGCTTTAGCTTACTCATTTTTTCGGGTATTCAAGTCCTGATGGATATCGAACCTTTGCTTGGTATGATTTTGGGCTGGAAAACTTTACATCTCTATACCCACAATTTAATCGGTGCTTTATTGATTGCTTTAATCGCAATTCACATAGGCAAAGTGATGAGTGAATTTGTCTTGCGTAGTCTACTCAAACAAAAAAATTGGCAAATCACTTGGCGAGTGGCAACCTTCAGTGCACTGACAGGCAGTTTTAGTCACATTCTTTTAGATGGTTTGATGCATGCAGACATGTACCCTTTTTATCCCTTCAGTCAAACTCAATTTCTGCTGAATTTAATTCCCTACTGTTTTATTTTTTATGGTTGTTTTATCGGCTTTATCTTTGGCGGCATCCTGTTTCTGCTGCATGAAAAATAACAACAAAAATTTTTATACACCCGTCTCAACAATCGTTCTAAAGGTCAAATTAATCCGAGCAGTGTGGACTTTTTTGGTCGGTGGCAAGCGATGTAACCAATGGGTTTGTGTGGTGTCTTTCATGATCAGTAAACTGCCATTTTCGAGAAAAATCTCAACTTTTTCTTGGCTATTTTTATGTTTAAAGGCAAATTTTCGGACTGCCCCAAAGCTTAAAGATGCGATCGCACCATTCTTTTTTAGATCTGTTTCACCATCACTGTGCCAAGCCATTCCCTCTTCGCCTGTGTGGTAAAGATTAAGCAGACAGGAATTAAATGTTTCACCTGTAATCCGTTCAATCTGCTGTTTTAGTTCCAGTAATTGCTTTGTCCATGGCAAAGCGTACTTTGATGTGTTGGAATAGGTATATTCATAAGGCTGATTGCCATACCATGCCACTTTTCGTTTGGTGATGATCTTTTTGCCAAAAATAATCGCTTGATCATTTTTCCATTCAATCGTCTTTAACAGTTGCTCAAAATAAGCGTGCGCCACAGGTTCTTGCATAATAATTCCAAAATAATGAACCACGCCATCATATGGAAGCAAGTTTTGATTTTGCTCAGGTTTAAATTCAAATTGTTGCATTTTTCCACTTCAAATAGGCTGATTTCATACAGTGTCCACATGGTCGATATTGCAATGCTAAAGCTTCCGCTTCACTACTAAAGAATACTCGATTGTTTTTTAACATCCTTTTACCAGAGGCGCAGTCTAGACGTCCATAAATTCTTAGTTTTTGGTTGCCCGCAAATAAAATTTCAGCATTTTTAAGCTTGCTATATAACGCTAATCTCTCTATTTCACTATGCTGAATCATGCTTTAACTCACTGCATCATGAAAAATAATACCTAAACTAAAACGCTCTCCTTCAGTTAACTGACTTACACCATGCTTCATATTGACCCGATAGTAACCATGCGTACCTTTCTTGGGTCTAAAGTGTGTGGTCAAAAGTAAAACGTCCCCTTTGTTCGGTTGTATCACCATTGCTTTGGACTGTGCACGAGGAATTTGCTCTGTCAGTACCAGCTCACCGCCCTTAAAATCAGCATTGGCTTGATTGAGACAAATCACCATTTGAATCGGAAAATAAACCTCACCATAGAGATCTTGATGTAAGGTATTAAAACCATGTTGTCGATAATGCAAAATCAATACAGTCGCTTTGTTTTGACCCGCTTGCTGACATTGCTGTAAAAATGCTTCATGTGATGCTGGATATTGCCGATTGATGTTTAAATTCGCAAACCAAGCATTGGCGAGCGGAACGAGGTGGGAGTAAAACTGTGTACGCAGCAATTGCAATAAATTAGGTAAAGGGTGACGAAAATATTTATATTCACCCTCGCCAAAACGATAGCGTTGCATATTGACAGTTTTACGGTATAAATCGTCATGGTGATAATGTGCTTTGATTAATTCACAAAGCTCATCGGATAAAAAATTCTCAATGTGTGAATAACCTTGCTGATTGAGCTGCTCATGGATTACTGTCCAGTCCAAATGCTTAATTTTCTCGCTCAGGACTTGAGCCTGTTGAATATTAAATGTCGACATGTGTTTGAACACCTTCC
Organism: Acinetobacter sp. WC-743; assembly: GCF_000335555.1. Lineage (NCBI taxonomy): Bacteria > Pseudomonadati > Pseudomonadota > Gammaproteobacteria > Moraxellales > Moraxellaceae > Acinetobacter > Acinetobacter sp. WC-743. The sequence continues at coordinate 8,709 of NZ_AMFQ01000141.1, forward strand.
CAACCAATCATCGCCATTTTTCGACTTTTACCCCAATGATATTCACCGAGTACGCCTGTGGCTTGAATGACTCGATGACAGGGGATTAAGAATGCCACGGGGTTGTGCCCCACTGCCGTACCCACTGCACGAGAGGCTTTAGGATTTCCCACTTGTTCAGCTAAATCACCATAGGTGGTTAATTGTCCCATTGGAATTTTAAGTAAACTTTCCCAGACTTTTAGCTGAAAATCAGTCCCTTTTAAATGAAGTTTAATTTGTCTTAATGGCTGATTCTCAGATGAAAAATCAGATGAAAAAATTGCCAAAGCATGCTCATGGAGTACATCTGCTTGTTGATAAAATTGAGCATTGGGGAATTTTTCGAGCATTGCAGCAAAACTTTCCTGCTCGTTGTCTACAAAGGACATAAAGCAAATGCCTTTCGCTGTAGATGCCACCAAAACAGTTCCAAATGGACTTTCAGCATATTGATAATGGATCGTTAAATCTTCACCACCACGCTTATATTCAGCCGGCGTCATCCCTTCTATTTGTATAAATAAGTCATGCAAACGACTGGTACTGGAAAGCCCCGTATCATAAGCCGCATCAAATACCGAATGATCTTGCTTTAATAATGTTTTGGCATGTTCCAAGCTAATATATTGCAAGAATTTTTTAGGGCTGGTTCCCGCCCATTCAGTAAATAAGCGTTGAAAATGAGCAGGACTTAAATGGATATGTGCAGCCACTTCATCTAGATTGGGCTGGGTTTTAAAGTTGTGCTGAATATAAGTTATGGCTTTTGCAATACGTGCAAAATGATTTTGCTGTTGCATCACATTTCTCCTGATCTTCTCGTTATAACTTAACAAAGATAAAGTGATGAACAAATCCGAATCATGCTGAGTTTAATGATTCAATATCGTTTAAAAATCACCATACAATAAAAACCGTTAGTCATTAAAACTAGCGGCTTTTTAAATGGATAAATCTATTCTTCGAAATAACGTTAGTCAAAAAAACAAGTCGTTTATACACAAGCGATATAAATTTACCTGATTCTTTGTCGTGATGAGCTATCACTACACGTAAATTGTAAAGTGTGGCATTGCAAGCTTTATAACCATATGGATCACGTTAATGAAAGTATATAAATATATGATTTATAATTTTGACTTATTTATAAATCATCTAAATGCATAGTTCCGCAGTAAGACTATTGATAGATCTTATGTCCTTGATCACGAATTTCAGCAATTTTTTTGCCTTCCATTTTGGCATGATCTAAATGTCCACCTTTGACTAAGGCTTGCGTTTTATCAATCTGTGCAATCAATTGATCATAAAGTTGTGTTGAGCTTGGCGCACTGGCATCACCACGACCTTTCAGTTTAACTTTTTTTGCATCTGTTGCAGCCGCACGCATGTTGTCTAGTGCTTTATTGGCTTCTGCTGGATTTGTAGTTTGATTAAATGCTTTATAGTTTTTACCCAATGCCTGCATATTCTGTTGCAGAGTTGCTGCAAAACTCATTGAACTCAAACTCAAAGCAGATATCATCATTACGGTGGCTAAAGTTTTTTTGATCATTGTGATCTTCCTTAAAACTGTGGCTATTGTGAATTATCAACGGGAATGAAAGTACAGCTATTATCCATATTCAACATTAAACATAGTTTAAAACCACAAAAAATAGCAAATAAAAAATGCAACGGAATCGTTGCATTTTTATATTTAAAACCGACCAAGAAAATCTATACAGGCTCAATTTTGTGATTTAAAGCATCGTGAATCGCTTCAACCAACTGTTGAGCAATTTCTTGTTTAGATGCTTTTTCCAGGTCTCGTTTTTCCATTTGATATTGCTCAGCAAAAAACACGGTCATTGCATTTTGATCTGAAGCAAAACCAATATCTGTACGTGAAACATCATTACATGCAATCATATCGAGTTTTTTTGCTACTAGCTTTCCTGCTGCATACTCTTCAACATTGCGTGTTTCAGCAGCAAAACCCACCATAAATGGACGCTTGGACTGTTGTGCAATCGTCGCCACAATATCAGGATTTTTAACTAGGGAAACATTGAGTTCATCACCTGCTTTCTTGATCTTATGCTCAGCAACTTCAGCCACACGATAGTCCGCAACAGCAGCAGTTGCGATGAAAACATCACAACCTTCTTCGAGTTGATGCATGCTCTCATCCAGCATCTTGATTGCTGAAGAGACGTTAATACGACGCACACCATTCGGGGTATCTAAACTGACTGGTCCTGCCAATAAGGTGACTTTTGCTCCTGCTGAATAACACGCAGCTGCGATGGCAAAACCCATTTTTCCTGTACTGTGGTTGGAAATATAACGGACGGGGTCAATTGCTTCACGTGTTGGTCCTGCGGTAATCACCACACGCTTTCCTGCCAATAAGCCAAATTTTTCCGCAATCGCACGTTGTGCTTGATGAAAATAATTTTTAACCTGTTCTGCGAGATCTTCTGGTTCAGGCATACGCCCTAAGCCAACATCGCCACAAGCTTGAGAGCCCGCTTCTGGCATGATCACATGCACACCATCTTCAACCAATGTATTTAAATTACGTTGAGTAGGTTTGGCAGCCCACATCTGTTGGTTCATTGCAGGGGCAACCCAAACAGGTGCTTTTGTTGCCAGATAAAGCGTACTGAGTAAATCATCTGCCAATCCCGCAGCAAATTTTGCAATCGTGTCACAACTGGCTGGCGCAACCAAAACCAGATCTGCCCAACGTGCTAATTCAATATGTCCCATCCCTGCTTCTGCTTCAGGGTCTAATAATTCTGTATGAACGGAGTTACCTGACAATGCCTGAAAAGTCAGCGGTGTAATAAATGCTTGTGCACCATGCGTCATCACCACACGGACATTAAAACCGTAATCCTTTAAACGGCGTACAAGGATGGCACTTTTATAGGCAGCAATACCGCCAGTGACAGCAAGAATAATATTTTTATTAGAAAACACACTGAGATCGAAACTCACGATCAGGCTACCTTTCTGTTGCAGTGGCGCTCACAATAGCATTAAATAGTCTATCTCCCAAGCAGTTATCGGGAGAAAAATGAAAAGTACAATAAATTAAAAATGTGGAAAACAATGAACCATTCAATCAAACAATGGCCCGAACAAGAACGCCCACGTGAAAGATTACTCTTGCAAGGGGCACACAGTTTATCCGATGCCGAACTTTTGGCAATCTTCCTTCGTTCAGGCTCTAAACAGCACTCTGCGGTCGAATTATCACGTATATTGATTCAGCATTTTGGACATTTAAATGCCGTCTTTGATGCCTCTTTAGAAGAGCTTCGTCAGTTTCATGGGATTGCAGAAACTAAATATTCGCAACTGATGGCAGTCAAAGAATTAGGTCGTCGCTATCTTAAACATCAACTCCAACAAGGTATGGACTTGAGTCGTTCTGATTTAATTCGAGATTATTTACGTTATGAATTGATTGGAGAACAACAAGAAGTCTTTGCTGTGCTTTGTTTAGATAGCCAATTACGCAAGTTAAGCTTTAAAAAGTTATTTTTTGGTTCTATCAATTACTGCAACATTTCGATCAATCAATTATTACGCCATGCTATACAAAAACAGGCGACGTTTATTGTCATTGCCCATAATCATCCTAAAGGTTTAGCAAAACCTTCACGTGAAGATTACGATCTAACTCAGCAAATATTCAAAGCCTGTCAACTGCTTGAAATAGAATTATTAGATCATATGATCATCGCCGCTGAACAAAGCTATTCCTTTACTGAACATGGACTCATCAAATCTAAAACTTTCCCTGCAAATAAGATTGACAAGTATCCTTGAAGCGGTGAAGATCACTAAAAAATTATAGACTTAAAAACATGATTGTCCGCGATCAAAACGATACCCTTAAATTACTCCTGTCTTGGCGTGGTACGATTCTGCCAAAAGTGTTACCACCGCTAGGTTTTGTGATGCTTATCTCTGCCATCGTAGGTGGAATTGAATATACTGATTTATATCGTTTTCCTGAGCTTCCTCTGGTCGGTTTTACCCTTATCGGGGTTGTCCTGTCTATTTTTTTAGGCTTTAAAAACACAGCATGTTATGACCGTTGGTGGGAAGCTCGTAAGCTTTGGGGAATGTTGATTGCAAATGCGCGTCACTTTGACCGTGACTGCCGTATTTTTCCGCAAGGTCGTCGCGAAAGAATTATTCAACATGTCATTGTTTTTGCAAACTTATTGAGAGATCGCTTACGACATCAAACTGCCAATCCCGATGCTCTGGTCGAAACTAGTGGTATGAGTCCTCAAGCATTAACCCAACTCTACCAACAGACCAATGCACCGCAATACACCCTGAGTCTAATTCAATGGGAACTGATGCAAGCTTTGAAAGAAGGTGAGATTTCAGACATCATCTACACCCAGCTCAATGAGCATGTTAATGAACTCAGTTTGGTACAAACAGGTTGTGATCGTATTGCTACGACACCTTTACCATTTGCCTATTCAGTTTTATTAAATCGAACTGTCTATTTTTTCTGCTTTATGCTTCCATTTAGCTTAGGTTCATTATTGGGTTTAGCCACACCGTTATTGGTGGGCATTTTGGCGTATACATTTCTCGGCTTAGATGCTTTAAGTACTGAGATTGAAGAACCTTTTGGTACTCAAAGCAATGACTTACCACTCGACTCGATGGTTCGTATGATTGAAATTGAACTGCTCGGAACTCTAGGTAAACCTACCCCGCCACCAATTCAAGCACAGGATCATAATTTACTTTAATGCAGAATCGCTTGAGAACTGATCTTAAGTAACTCAAGCATGCTTCCAAGCGGATTCAACATCGAATGATGTCTGTGGTATAGAGCTAGGGATAAAATATGAAATATGTGGTTATTTTTAAAGCTCAGGTCAATGTACTTGATCAAACCTATATTCAAACCGCGCAGCATTTACGAGAAAAAGCGCTGACTCAATTTAACTGTCAAAAATTTGAATCAATTTGCGAAAATGACTTTGAAATTGCACTTTCCTATTGGAACTCACTTGAAGATATCCAAGCATGGCATAAAGATGCAGAACATCAAGCAGCTCAAAGGATTGGCAAACTGCAGTGGTATAAAAACTTTCGTGTCGAAATTTGTGAAATCACAAGATCGTATTAACATCTGTTGACACTTCACAGATGCTTACGACAGCTGAAATATCGACAATCTCTTCATAAAACGCTTAAAATTGGCAGACCAAATATAATTATAAAAGGACTTAGCGATGTCAGAATTATTCCAACTGATTTTACACGGCGAAAGCAACGCTGCTTTAGGAAAACTCACCCCTGAAACCCTCAATCAACAGCTTGATGGTTCATCATTGCTGATGTATGCATTGCAACATCAACAAGATGACATTGCGCTCAAACTAATTGAGCTTGGCATTGATGTAAATTTGCAAAATAATCAAGGACAGACAGCATTACATTTGATAGCTGTTTATAAAAATAATATCGGTATTGCTCGCGCAATCATCGAACATGGCGCAGACTTGTCACTGCAAGATCATTCAGGAAATATTTCGCTTTGGACTGCTATTTTTAATGCTCAACAACACTATGATCTGGTCAAGCTATTACTGGAAAATGGTGCTGATTTAAACAGCAAAAATCGCTCTGCGAAAAGCCCTTATGATTTGGCATTGTTGATGAAATTTCCAGAAGGTATCAGCTTGGTGCAACAATACCAAACTCATTCTTTATAGTCAGTCGACTTCAGCAGATTTTTAAGCTGCAAGCGCATTGATTGTACTAGGCAATATCAAGGTTTTGCTAAGCGCTCTAATGGACTTCAAATTCAGACTCAGCGGGATCGAAACGCCACGTTCTGACAATTCGTAGCTCAGAAATATCTTTCATTTTTGCATCAAAACGACCAAATGGAGCACCCTTACGTACCGAATTTTTAGCGGCTTCATCTAAAATGGCATGACCTGAACTTTCGATTAAACGAATTGCGCGTATTCCCCCTTCATTATTCAGAATCACCATTAAACGAACTTCACCTGAAAGGCGCTGTTGCTTAGCAAGATCAGGATAATAGCGGTTGCCATACATTTCGACTTTTTCACGGAATTTATCCAAATAACCAGCCGATGCATCTTGTTTCGCTTGAATGCCATCTAAGGTTTTAATTTTTTGTTGTTTACTAAAATTTTGCTGCTTCTGTAAATATTGTGCTTCTAAGCTCGCCACCATCGCAGCTTTGGCTTGCATTTGGCTTTGTAATTCTTCCATTGCCTTTTTTCGATCGTTTTGTTCAGCTTGCTTTTGCCAACTTAAAACGGTCATCAGCACTTTTTCTTCAAATTTTAATTCACGTTTTTGCTGTATTTGCTCTAAAGCTTCAAGCTGTTGATCCCCTGCACTTTTATCTTCAGTCTGTGCTGGCATATCAGAGGACATCCGATGTTCTTTACGAAAGGTTCCAGAACCTTGTTGATCTGCTTGTGCAAGGAAATCAGCATCTTTGACTTTATCTTCACTGGGGCGAATACTGACAGCAATTTCTTTTGTCGCAGTATTATTTTCTTGCGGCATACCAAATTGCACAGATAAAAATAACCCGTGGACAATTACAGCAATTGAAACTGCCCCGACAAATAATGCATCTTGCCACCAGTACCCAGTATGTTGCGTATTGGCAAATAATTTTTTTATCATGACATTAATCCGACAAAATTCCCCAATTGCCAAATTTAAAATTTATTAAAATAAGTTTAGTCTTACATTATTCACAAACTTTGTGACTGACTTAATGAAAGTAAAAACGTAATTTTAAAACACTCAAAATGGTGCAATGTTTTTTGCTAAACTGCAATCTTTAGACTTGAATTTTTTAATCATCGACAAGTTTATCGCCTAAAAGTGATGATGATTTGGAACCATACTTATGCCGACGCTACTTTCTAACATTGTTAAACGTATTCGACAAGTATACCAAAAAGCCGAAGGTTTTATAGAAGAAGAGCGCGAATTTCCACTCTCTCAAGTATTTTTAAATGCAACGTTTAAACGTTATGTGACTGACAATGTCAAAATTCTTGAAGATTTACATGCCGACTTGCATGATGATTGGTTAAGACTTTATGCAACACTGAATGTTAAAGGTATGCATTTGGTATTGTCTGTCGATCTTAAATTAGTTCAAATGGAAATGAACAAAGATATGCAACTGATTGTTTTTGAACAAATCAGCAACACCCAAGTCATCGAAGCAAAGTATCCTAATATTTGGTACAAAATGGGCGTAAATTGTGCATTGTTCTTCTATCAAAAGGTACTAAAAAAAGATCCTTTGGGCATGATCTTAGAAAAATTTGATGTCATTCGCGTGAAGGATGAATTATTACATTTAGACCTTAACCGTTGGCTAGGTAAAAACCGCTCTATTATGGACACTTTAAATAAAGTTCATGTTAATCATGCCGAACTTCGTGAAACAGAGTTGGTGGTGATTGGGAATGTCAATCTCACAGCCATATTCAGTAATTTTAGAGAAGATGATGACCGCATGGTTGACTTAGAAGAAGAGGATTATATCGACGATAAGGTCACACCCATCGAGCAAAAAAGCTAAATCGTTCATTTTGGGTCAAATTTCAAGTCAAACCGAGCAAAACCAATACATAAATTCACAGGATTTGAAATAAAGTGAATATTTTCTCCCCAATTACATTGCATAATAGATGCTATAACTCACAGATACTTTTAAATGCATAGGACATTTAATGATGGCAAAAACGTTATTTAAAACATTCAGCACAGCAGCCGGTATTTCTACTGCAATGTTATTGGTTGGATTTTCAAGCAATGCTCTTGCCATGAGTCCATTCCAAGCCAGCTATCAATTTGCTTATAATGGCAAAAATCTAGGCTCTGCTACCCGTACTTTAAGTCAAAATGGCAACAATTGGACCTATGTCTTTGCTGCCAAAGCGGCTGCAATTGCATCAGCAAGCGAAACCAGTCGTTTTACTTTTAGCAATGGTCAAATTAATTCCAATAGTTTTAGTCGTACCAGTAAAGTGTTGGTACATAACGACACGATGACCATTAACTTCAATCCAAGTAATAAGACCATCAATACCAAGAAAAAAGATCAAGCACGATCTTTCCCTTGGAAAGCAGGTGCTTTGGATGAACTTAATGCTGAATTACAAGTACGTGAAGACTTAAAAGGTTCTGGTTTAAAATCGAGCTATCTGATCGCTGATGCTAAGGGGCTTGACGCTCGTCGTTTTGTAAAACAAGGTACTGAGTCAATTAAAACCCCAGCGGGAACGTACAATACCATCAAAGTGGTACTCACTCATGATAATGGGGAAAAAAGCTCAATCTTCTGGTTAGCACCACAATTGGACTATTTACCTGTAAAAATGTCGCATGTAGATGGTAAGACCTCTTATAACTTAACCCTGACCAGTTACAAAAAGTAAGAGATTTTTCACCTTTTGGTCAATTTGAGCTTGCATTTTTTTTGGTGCTTTTTAAAATACGCCTTTGCTTTAAAAAGCACCTTGCCTCTAGAGGATTCTCCCTGTGCACGCACTAGAACAGAAAATCTTAGCTGAAGGTATCGTTCTATCTGATCAAGTTCTGAAAGTCGATTCTTTCTTAAACCACCAAATTGACCCTGCCATGATGCAACTGATTGGTCAGGAATTTGCTCGCCTCTTTAAAGATGCGGGTATTACCAAAATCATTACAATTGAAGCGTCAGGTATTGCTCCTGCTGTAATGGCTGGTTTGGAGCTTGGTGTACCTGTTATTTTTGCACGCAAATATCAATCTTTAACCCTTAAAGATGATTTATATCGTTCAAAAGTATTCTCTTTTACAAAACAAATTGAAAGTACCATTGCGATTTCTAAAAAGCATATTACTAAAGGCGATAAAGCTTTAGTCATTGATGATTTCTTAGCCAATGGTCAAGCTGCTTTAGGTCTTGCTGACTTAATTCATCAGGCTGAAGCAGAGGTGGTTGGCATCGGGATCGTGATTGAGAAATCATTCCAACCCGGTCGTCAACTGTTGCTAGATAAAGGTTACCGTGTTGAATCTTTGGCACGTGTTGAATCTTTGGCAAATGGTACTGTTAGTTTTGTAAAAGACTAAGACTGTTCGCTTAAGCTTTTATCTTAAAATTGAGCGCTCTATGCGCTCTTTTTTATCGCTTATAGAAAAGTGCTCAGGTCTTTTTAACCATTCTTTTCCTTGTTTTTTTATTCTATATTCTTCAAATAATGATACGCTCAGGCAATTATAGATGAGATCACTCACCCAAGAATTCATTGATCTATTGAATGTAAAACAACTGGATAGCTACTTATTTCAAGGACAAAATACACAACTCTTTGGTTCACACTTGATGGGAGGACAATTGGTTGCACAGGCTTTGATTGCTGCATCAAAAACCACTGATCGTCCTGCACACTCCTTACATGCATATTTTATTCGTAGTGGTCGTACAGATTTACCTATTTTATTTAAAGTGGAAAATTTACGAGATGGCAAAAGCTTTGCCACTCGACAAGTGAATGCATGGCAAGCTGGTCATATTATATTTTCAGCGATGATTTCATTTGCACTGATTGAAACTGGTTTAAATAATCACATTGAAGCACCAAATTATCCTCTACCCGATCATCTTTTATCAGAACAACAGCATAAGCAGTTGATCTATAAGGATGTGCCTAAAGCTGCTCAGGATATGTTTATGCGTCAGTTTTTCGTTAAAGTACATCCAGTACAACCCTTTAATCCATTTAAACCCGTCAAATCAGAAACCCGCTATGCCGAATATATGCAAACTTTTCACAGAATCCCTGCAGAGTTCGATCTTCCCATGATTCATCAAGCAATTGTTGCTTATTATTCCGACTATAATCTGTTGACCACATCACTCAGACCGCATGGTGTAAGTTATGCAAATGGCGGAGTTCGCAGTGCAAGTCTAGATCACAGTATTTATTTTCATTCAGCGTTTAGGGTTGATGAATGGTTGTTGTATGACATGGATGCGACTGTTTCCAGTCAATCTAGAGGGCTGAATTTTGGGCGAATCTGGCAAGCTGGAAAATTAGTCTGCAGCGTCACCCAAGAGAGTTTAATGCGTGTTAAATCACGATAAAAAATCACATAGCATCATGTAAGCTTTTGATTTAATCGCTTAAACTTATATTCATATTTAAACTTTTCTCTCCAACGTCTTCACATAAAATATAAAGAATCTACATTATATTCAGATACAATCGAATCAAGTCTCATGATCAGCATCGCAAAACAGCTGTCGTGAAAATGAGTGAAATATTAACTATAACTTAGCGAAGACAAATGGACTTTGTTGAGTGAGTAAACAATCAATGACTGATGAACAAACAGTAACTTGCCCAAAATGTGGCTCGACAGACTTAACACAACGTGATCATGAACAGCTTTTAGGCAAAGCAGGAAGTGTCTTGCTAACCTCTGCAGGTGCAGCAGCAGGTACGGTAGGCGGAGCAGCGTCAGGGGCTTCTATTGGTGCTGCAATCGGCACGGTCGCTGGACCTTTGGGTGTGATTGTTGGCGGAACTGTAGGTACATTTGTGGGGGCAATCAGTGTAGGTATTACTGGTGGATTTTTAGGAAATCGCTTTGGTAAAAAAGCTGGTGTGATTGTCGATCAAAATATTTTCTTTGATTATCAATGCCAAAAATGCAAATATCGTTTTAACGTGAATTAATACGATTTTAGATATTCATATAAAAAATAACGCTCTTTTCAATGATGGTTTTCATCACATAGAGCGTTATTTGCTTAACATTTCAAATTATCATATTTACACATAATTAAAATTTCGGAATCTTTGTGTTCTAGATTCAGAGGAAAGTTATAAAAAATGCACATTAAAATTGAGCAACTTAAGCCATCCTCAACAACATTGGCATTCGAAAATCATCAGTTTTCAGATGAGGAAATTGAATATATTTTACAATGTAAACGCTTGTTGGGACTGTCTTTTAAACAATGTATTCTTTCAGAACATCATTTCGAAAAAATTGCACAACTTCCGAAATTGGTTAATCTAAATTTTGAAAATACCCAAGTTTCTGATGCCTCCCTAACCCACATCTCACAAATTCAAAGTTTAAATTACTTATTTATTGTGAACTCAAAATTGACTGGGGAAGGTTTTAAATCTTTTGCAAATCATAAAAAGCTGGATTGCATTTGGGCTTGCAATACTCAGGTGAATGATCAAACCTTACAATACTTTCTTAATATCCCAAAACTTTCGACATTATTATTACATGATACTCGAGTGAGTTTTGATGGTTTAATGACTTTAGCACAACATCCTAAATTACGGGTGTTTGCTAATTTGTTTAGTACCGCACAAATTGCCGAATTCGAACAAACCCAGCGTGATTTACAAAAGACAAATAAGCAATATTTTAGTCATACTCAAGTTGAAGAGGCTAAAGCTAAACTGATCAGTTTCTTTGACATGATGAATCAATGGGAAGCTTATGCTGAAAAAATTGGTTTTTGCGATGAACTTCAACAAAAGTGTCGGCAGATTTTTCAGCAATATTGTACAGATAAGCCCCGTTTTGGCTATCGTCCTGATGGCTTACACTATTCACATGCACCTAATTTCAGTTATACCGATGAAATCATGATAGATGTTGATCATGCGAGTAAAAAGAAGCTCTATATTTTTACTCATGACCGATTAAAAGGGCAAAATCGCTATACCTTAATTCTCATCGATGGAGAATGGCGTATTGACGAAAAACATCATTTTTCAGGTGGTTGGAAAAAATATGGACTGTAATCTATAAGTTATTTTTCGCTCCAATTTTCAATAATCAACAAAAATACCAAAGGCTTGAGTCATGATTGATATCACTAATCCAGTGTTTAAAAATTGAATCTTCCAAGATGCTATAGGCATCTCAACACACAAAATCACTTTAAATATTTTTGGCGGGAAATGTATTGGAAACATTCTGTCGATCTTGACCTGTATAAATGAACAATACACACCAACAAGATGGTTTAGGTACGATGGAAGTTTTTCACCTCCATCGTATCTATCCACCTGCAACTTATATACTTAGTTTTTTTACTACTTCCCCTAAACGCTTGCCCTGCTCAGTACATAATAATTTTTCATCTGTACTCAAACTTTGGTCATGGCGTGGTCCACTGACATGACTCACCCCATAAGGTGTACCACCAGATTTGGTATTTGATAATGCGGGATGAGCATTGGTCAATCCCATAATCATCATTCCGTGATGAAATAACGGCGGTAACATGGTCAGTAATGTACTTTCCTGTCCACCGTGCATTGAACCTGATGAGGTAAAAACACAAGCAGGTTTATTATGCAAAGCACCGTTTAACCAGAGACTGGTGGTTTGGTCCCAAAAATATTTCATTTCAGAAGCCATATTTCCAAAGCGTGTTGGAGAGCCAAGCGCCAAGCCTGCACAGTTTTGTAAATCTTCCAAACTACAATAAATATCGCCTTCTTCTGGAATACTCGGTTGTGCTTCATGAACCACCGTTGAAAGATGAGGAACTGTGCGAATTTTTACCGCCGTTCCGGTTGCTTCGATACCATTGGCAATCAAGTGTGCCATTTCTTTGGTAGATCCATATTTGCTATAGTAAAGTACGAGAACATAGGCTTGCATAAGTATGGGTTGATAATAGCTAAGACAATAAAACTATACGGTATTTTTCGGCTTTTTTGGGTAAGCTTAATAAATGAAACTGAAAGATATGCCGAAAAATAATTGAGATCAGAGATATATGTTTGAATTAATTAAAAAATTACCCTTCTATCAAAAAACTTGGTTTCAATTCATTCTTTTTGTAATACGTCGTTTTGAAGCAGATCGTTGTCGTGATCAAGCAGGATCACTGACCTATACCACTTTATTTGCGGTTGTCCCCATGTTGACAGTGTTCTTGGTCATCATTTCGTCGATTAAGGCGCTAGAACCTGCCAGACAACAACTCCAGCAGATGATTTACAGTAATTTTCTACCTAAAACCAGTATTGCTTTTGATAAAGCCTTTAATGTGTTTACAGAGAATTCAAGCAATTTAACCGTGATCGGGGTATTGTTTTTATTCATCACAACCGTGCTGATGCTGACCAGTATTGAAAGTGTGTTCAACCGTATTTGGCGCGTCAAAGAAACACGTAATGGCATCATAGGCTTTATGCGCTATTGGACGATTATTTCCTTAGGACCAATTTTGTTGGGCAGTGCCTTTGTGATTTCGTCTACATTGGCGTCAATGAATGTACTCAGTAATAACTTTGCGGGCTATGAAGTAGATGGTACAGCCTTATTTGCAGTGATCTCTTTTGCACTCACCACTTTAGGATTTTTTATTTTATATTGGACGATTCCCAATCGTAGCGTTCCAATCAAGGCAGCTGCTATCGCTGGAGTATTTGGCGCTGTTGCTTTTGAATTACTAAAAAATCTGTTTGGTTTTGTGATGACCAATTTCACCAGCTATACCTTAGTCTACGGGGCATTTGCTGCAGTACCAATTTTCCTGTTATGGATATTTTTATCTTGGAATATCGTCTTATTGGGTGTGGAAATTAGTTATGCCTTAACTGCTTTTCATACAGGCAAGATTCAGACGCGCCACCCTGTACTGATGATGTTGGACATCTTGGAATTATTCTATAAAAAGCAAAAAACAGGACAAGTGGTCACGGATACTGAAGCTCTCGATATTTTAGGTCGTGGTGAAATTGGACGCTGGCCTCTTTACGTGCAGCTTTTAGAAAAGCAGAATTTGGTTAAACGCACAGATAACAACGAGTATGTATTGGTTAGAAATTTAGATGAAATCGATTTTTGGTCTTTCTATACTTCACTGCCTTATACATTGCCACGTCGTAAAGACGTCGAACATGTTCATGATGATGATGTGTGGATGAAACATATTGGTCCAACACTGATTGAGTCTGATGAATATTTGGCAGCCAAATTATCTATTCCACTTTCAACGATTTTAGATGATAAATAATTGAAATAAGTCACTGGCGCTAAGCATTTTCCATTCACTGATCAGTCGGTGGCAATAAAAAATGCTTAGCCTTTTGCGATTGAAATACTGTTATTCAGACCACTCATTGGTCTTAACTTGAGAATAGAATTTCTTTTCAATCCAATGATGTAAGCTGACAATCATTACGCCCAACATGACCATTGCTGCACCAAAAAGAAAATTTAATTCAATCTGTTCATTCAGAAAAAGTACACCAAATAACATTCCAAAAATCGGAGTAAGAAAAGAAAATACCCCCAAGCGATTAGCCAAGTAATTTCGAAGTAGCCAAAACCACAGCATAAAACTGATAAACGACACCACAATGGTATGGAAAATCAGACTCCCAATAGCTAAACCTGTCCAATGAATTTCAGCTTGCCCCATCAGAAAAGCCAAAGGCAATAGCAATACACAGCCACCAACCAATTGATAGAATAAAGTTTGTGTCGGATGCGCATCCGATAACTGAGTTAAACGCAAAGAAATCGTGGTCAGAGCCCAAAGTAAGCCCGCAAGCAAAGCGAGAAAATCACCAAACAAAGTATTAGAAATCATCGCTTGTGTAGCAGTGCTGTGTACTTCTTCCCGACCTAAAAAGGTCACCACGATACCTAAAAATGCAATAAAAATTCCCACCCATTGCAACATGGAGAGTCGCTCTGCAGGAAGTTTCCAATGTAAACCCAGTGCTACAAAGATAGGTGCGGTATAGAGTAAAACTACGGTATGAGATGCAGAAGTATACCTAAGTGCTTCTGCTACGAGGAAAAACTCCGCTGAAAATAAAAATGCAACCCACATGCCTGGAAATAAATATTGTTTAGACCATAGCGTTGTCCCTTTTTGTCGCTGTATTAAGGGATAGACTAAAATTGCAGAAAGTCCTGAGCGAATGGCAATTTGCATCATGGGTGAAATATCTGCTGCTGCCAATTTAAGTACGACTTGTTGTAAGCCCCAAATCATACATAATCCAACCATCAAAGCAGATGCTTTGCGATCCAGCATTTTACGCATATCCACGATATTGCACTCGAACTCAAGAGAATAGTTACACTATATTCCTGTCTGTTTTATAGAATATAATTCAAAGTAGACAAAGCATCATCTAATTCAGGCAATTTATCGTGGTCATAAGAAAAACAGTCCATGCAATGCATTTTACTCAACTCACGACCAATGATGAGATTATTGCCCCGCTTTGGCTTATTTTTCGACATGATCCTGCACAATCTATTTATCCTCAACACGGGCATGCTTGGGGAGAATTTATTTATGCATTCAATGGTGTTATGGAAGTGAATATTCATCAGATGAATTATATTACTCCACCACCTTATGGGGTTTGGTTACCTCCAAATACCCAACATAGTGGATTAAACCGGACCCCTGTTTCACATGCCACCTTATATATACATGAGTCACTTTGTCATGCCCTACCGCAACAAGCAGGAATTCTTTTAACCTCTCCGCTTGTTTCCGCCATTTTACAGCATCTCAAACAGCATTCACTTCAAGCGACAGAACCTGAATATTTAAGATTATTACAAGTCTTATTGGATCAACTTCAACATGCAGAACTCATTGGCAGCTATTTACCACACACAGAACATCATGCGCTCAAGCAAATTTTAGATTTCTTACATGCCCATCCCGCTGATCAAAGCACCTTGGAAAGCTTGGCTAAACGAATCAATATGACTGAGCGTACTTTAGCGCGACTGAGTCAAAAAGAACTTGCAATGTCTTTGAATGAATGGCGACAACGCCTCAAAGTCATGAAAGCCATGTCTTTGCTGAATGAAGGTCGAACTGTAGAAAGTATTGCTTTAGATCTAGGTTATGCCAATGCCTCTGCATTTATTAATATGTTTAAACGTTGGATGATGCTCACACCAGATCAGTTTAGAAAATTATTTGATCATTAGACTGTTTTAATAATAAAGTGAAATGGTCAATCTACTGAATATAATGATCAGTTAATTGAAAATAAAAACGTTTTAATAAATTAAAAAATTTTGACACATACAAATCAACTCCAATCCACTCGCCTATCTAAAAAGGCATATTTAGAAATCAATTTAGCTTCTTGTTGCAATTTCCCAAAATAATCTAACTTTTCTGCTTCTTCGATATCAAAGCGTTTCATCCATGCTTCTGCGCGATAACCAGTAATCAAAGGATTTTCATCATTATTATGATTCCCATAATGTATTGCTCGAATCTTTTCAACACGTAACGGTTTTAGAACTCGATTTAACAATACATAGGGAGCAGGTAATGGGTCTTCTTCAACAAAGCCATTTAGAGCTAAATTTCCTGCCTGAATGACGATCCCTGTGCCATAGTCATAGCCAATAAACCAACTCATGGGCAATTCACTATTGAGTGCTTGTTCTTCCTTGATCGGGTTAAACCATTCATAATTAATTGCTGTTAACCAACTCACAGTTTTAATTCCATTTAATAGATAATTAGATGTGATAATGGGGTCACCCACATCCATTGCCCACCATTTTCGAGATAAGTAGGCTTCCGTTGGTTCATTTTTATCATCTCGAATTTGAGAGAGAATACAGGCATAGCCAGCATAACCATGCTTGGCTTTTAAGCGATTTGCAAATTTAATAAATAACTCAATAAAAATTTTCGTATTTTCTTCTACCCATTCTATAGGCATAGAAA